>NZ_CP095486.1 GCF_023028225.1 Halorientalis litorea | reverse complement strand
TAAACCCGAGAATACCCGATACAAACGCGCCTAATCGGTGGTTTTATTGTTAGTGCCTTCTAAGGTATGAGCAAGGAAAGACGGTCTCCTCGGGGGCGTTGAAACGCCCCGGTGCTAGGACACCGAGGCCGGCTTTCTGGAGGAAAGCCATGTCGACGAACGAACTCCCCACGCAAGAAGGAACCGCCACCGAACTAACCGACTTTGACGGCCGTCCCGAGGACTGTGCCTGTTGGGACGCCGAGGCCGATCTCCCGTGTTGGCCCTGCTACCGCGAGGGGTTCGAGGCCCCGAACCCGAGCGCCGGCGAGGAGTAACGCCGGCCGCTTTGTCTGACGTACTGTAATGTACCCACCCTTCGAGGTGTGTCACGGCGTCCGGCGAACGTCGTAGTTTACTACAAACCCCGACGTTCGCACCCGAACCACCGACCACCGTTTAAGAACCATGTCGACGACACACACCGACGTAACGAATCCCGACGTTCAACACACCGATAGCAACGGCCGCGCCCGTACCTGGCTCAAACCCGAGCAGGTCGACCAAATGCGGGACGTGTGTCTCACCGAGGCCGTCCCGACGTACCTTCAAGACCGTAACGAGGCGATTGTCGCCCTACTGTATGACGCCGGCCTACGCGCCGGAGAGTTGTGCGCTCTTGACGTCGACCACGTCGATCTCGAAGCCGGGACAGTGTACCTCCCGAGTGAGATACAGAAAGGCTCCAGCCCACCGCCGGCGACCCTCGAACTACAATCCGAAACGGTCCGGTTGCTACGCCGGTACCTCCGGGACCGTTGGAAAGATACCCGAGCGCTATTCCCCACTCGGTCGAGCGACCGTCTATCAACCCGTTCGCTCCAGCGATTGATTGAGAAGCTCGCCGTCGAGGCCGAGATTCACCCTCACGTCGCCGGCGGGGGCGTCGGCGATCCCGAGGACGTTACGCCCCATACGTTGCGTCACTCGGTCGCCTATCGGATTATCCAAGTCGAGGGCGACCGCCTCGAGGACGTCCAGCTCCGGTTACGTCACGCAAACCGTCAAACGACGGACCAGATTTACAGCCACCTCGTCCCCAGGTGATAATTATGGGATTCACACAGACAACCCGAAAAGTCGTCTCAGTCGTTTTTATTCTAATCGCGCTAGCGTTCGCTTTCGCTATGCTGAATAAATTGTATGAATTCTATCTCTTTCAGGATAGTTGGTTTCTCTCACAGGCGTTGGCCCGAGGGCTTTTCGTGGGGTTGTTCGGCGGGATCGCCTGGTTAGCTCACCCGCCAGATGATGATAACTGAATTCTACCAGTCGCGGTCGTAGATGTTCCGCCGGTGCCCCACGGTTAGGACGTACACTTTCCCCTCCTCGCGGTCCCAATCGGCGATCACCCGATAGTCCCCCACCCGGAGCTTATACACGTCCTCGCCCGACAGCCGCGAGAGGTCCCGGTCGGGATTGAGCTCCCGGAGGGCGTCTTTGATCCGCTCTTGAATCTCGGTTTCGAGGTCCGACAACCGATCCCGCGCCCGTTCCGATAGCAGTACCTCGGTCATATCCGCCCCGTCTCACGCCCGCGATATAAGCGACTCAACACACCTACGCCGTCCTTCATTCGAGGTCCTCGAGGGCGACCGTGTCGCCGGCGTCGATCTGCTCGCGGCTTATACGAATATCCTCTCGAGCCCGAGCCGACAGTCGGGGGGATTCTATCAGGTGCCGGAGCGCGTCACGGACCAATTCACTCTTATTCAGGTAGTGGGGGTGCTCCTCGAGAAAGGCCTGAATGTCCTCCTCCATTTCGTCGGGGACTTTGACGTTTAGTGTGCTCATTATGTTACGACAGTAGTACCCTCTAATGACGTTAGTCTTTCTCTCACCGCTCGCCGTAAGCCACCGGGGCGGCGTCGATCTCGACGAGGTCGTGTTTCTCTCGGTCAGACACCGGCGGGGCCTCCCCGAGTATCTCTAGCCCCTCCTGCTCGGCCTTCGAGCGTCGGTCGACCATATTTTCGGCGACGAGGTCCGCCTCGGCGACGGCGGCCCACCCCTCGCCCTCGACGACAGTTATCGGCTCCTCGGGGAGGTCCGGCGCGTCGTATTCGACAGGATACTCGGCGGCGTCGACGGCCTCCTCGCGGGCGTCGGCGTCCCACCGAATACGGACCGCGTCGTTTGGTGTCGTCGGGCCTGGATAGTGCCACGTGACTGAATGAAACACGTCTTTCACGTCGGGCGTTGGGTGTAGTAACACGTCCCGGTGTCCGTTATCGTGGGTTCGCTCCTCCCGCTCGACGACAAACCCCCGCGAGGCGAGATACTCCGTTAACTCCGGCTCCTCTCCCCACCACATAATCATACCCGCGATCAACTCGGTTCGGGAGCCGTCGACGGTGTCCCCGAGCGTTTCGAGGTCCCGCTCGATCTCCCGTTTGCTCTTACGACTCATAGGCTTCTTTCAGCACCTCAATCTCCTCGGCGAGCTCTTGGAGGTCGCGGTCGTTCGCCACCTGGCGACGGACGTTTACCGCGTAGGCGAGCGCCCGAACCCACTTTATACGGACTTTCTCTTTCTCGGCGTCTCGAACTCGGCCGTTTTCGATTTTATACCTCGCCTCCTCAATCGCTACGTCGAGGTCCGCGAGCATACTGTCGTAATCCACCGTCTCGACGGTGTCCTCGGCGTCACTCCTCGCGCCCGCGTTCGCGTCGGTGCTCATTTTGCTGTCACCCTGGGGGTTTCAGTCCAATTCTTACGGTGTTCGGGTGTGTGACTGGGAAATTCGAGCATACTGTGGTGTCTTATCGTTCGGGTATCCCCCACTAAGCGGTTCGCCTACTGGGAGAGTTATTCCACAGGCTCGCGCGATCCCGCTAAAGAAACCCGTCGCTCCTCGGCGGGAGAGGAACACACCGCGTTTCTGCCGTTAGTCCGCGTCGGTTGGAGGCCGATCACCCCCGCTCGGTGGGTCCTCCCGCGTCGTCGACGGCGTCTCACCTAGCTGCTCGCGTAACCCGCCCCCACAACCGCCTCGGTTCGTAAACTCCCACGTATAGATACTACTACGCGCTAGTTGACGAACCTCCTCGTCGTCGAGGTCCTCTAGGTCGACGGGTTCTAATTCCACCTCGCCGTGCTCGCCGAGCCGGTGCAAGCCGTCGTCGACCCACACAACTCGGCGGCCGTCCTCGGCGTCCTGCTCCCGCTGGAGGACGCCCCGCTCCCGGAGTGTCTCCAGGTGGTCAAACACCTGCTGTCTGGAGAGGTCGACCGCGTCGGCGATCTCGGCGGTGGTTGCGGTGTCGAGGTCCTCGAGCGTCCGAACGACGTGTTTCATCCCGTCGCTCCAGGTCGTAACCACCCGCCCCTCGCCGGCGAGAGGGACCCACTCGGGGAGCGTATTCGTATGGACATAGACGACCGCGCCGTTCCCGTCGCGCCCGAACCGCATGGTCGCTTGGAGGGTTTCGTGCTCCCGCATATGGGTCAACACTCGGTCGCCAAACCCGCCGTAGGACAGCCCTGCGCCCTTCTCGTCGTTCCGGGCGACCGCCTCGCCGGCGTACGCCCCCCACTTCTTGATGAACCCGTCGCCGAAGTGGTTGCTCCCGATCACCGCGCCGAGGCGTTTGGTTTTGAATTCGTTGCTCCCGAGGACGTTTCCGTAGTGTTTCGTTTCGTCGACGTACTCGAGGACGTCCTCGGCGTCGTATTCGTGTTCCGCCGTCGAGGACGTAATCACCGAGGGGCGGTCGCCGTGGTTCTCGACGATTCCCTCCAGCAGGGCGGCGTCCTGCTCGGTGTTGACGTGGTCGGCCGAGTTGTAGGGTTTGACGTACTCGGTAGTCCGAACGATATTGAGATTCAAAGCGTCCCGGACGTACTCGGTCCGCTCGGTGTCGTCGAGGACGGGTCGGTGATTCAACCGCTCGCCGAGGGACAGCTCCCACAGTCGTTTCGTCGGTGTTCCGTCTAGTGCCACCACCCCCGAGGCGTAATCTAACCTCGGCGGCCGGAGAATTGAGACCGCGTCGGTCTTGCGGTTCCGTACCCCGGTTCCCACGTCCTCGATCTCGGCTTTTTCAAACCCGTTCCCGAGGTCGTCGCCGGCGAGGGTCGTAAAGACCGCGAGCGGGGCGGCCGCGTGTGCGCTCGCGTCGTCGAACACATGGGTTTCGTCGGGTTCGACACCGTGCTCCTCGAACCACAGTAGCGCGTCGGCGCGTTTCTGTGGGTCGTCGCGGTTCTCGAGGAGGTCGGTGTAGTCGTCGAACGGGACGCCCTCGGTACACTCCAGCCAATAGGACACCGCGCCCTGGAGGTCGAGCCCGAGGTGTTGCTCAAAAGCGCCGTCCTCGAACTCGTCGATAACGACAGTCCGACCGTTAACCACCGTGTTCTCTCGGTATAGGTGCTTGTAGTGGCCTATGAGAACGTCGTAGTCGTCGGGGTCAAAGTCCCATTTTGAGGAGTAGGGACACCGCTGGCCCTCATGCCGCTGGCAGGGGAGCGGTTCGCCGAGGACGTACTCGGCGGCTTTGTGAATCTCCTTTGGGGTCGCGCCCCGGTTGTACCAGTCCCGGACGGCGTCGGCCCAGTCCTCGCCGTGTTCGCCGTTTGCGGTATCACAGTCCCGGGTAAAGCTCGGGAGCTGGTAGTAGGACAGTCCGAACTCGTCGGCCCACTCTTTGAATTGCTGATATTGCTCTTTGTGCCCCCGCTTTGTCACGACTGTAATCTGCTCGCCGGCGTCGGCGGCCGCTTTGATCGCGCCGTAGGACTTGCCCATTGTCGGGAGGGCTTCGATCAACACTCGGTCGCCGGTTTCGTAGGCGTCGTGAATATCGTTCTTAGTCCGCTCGCGAGCGTCGTCGATAGATAGGGAGTGTGCCCCCTGCTCGGCGGTGTGTCGCCAGTCCCACCCGCTCGCGGCCGTCGAGAGGTCGCGGACAGCCGGGGGGAGAACTGCCACCTGCTCGGTGTCACCCTCGGCGGGTTCGTACTCGGGGATATGCGCCCCTCGCGCCCGGAGGGCGTCGACGGCGTCCCAAAAGTCCTGTCCGCTCGGGTAATCCGTTTCCGACGTGATAATCCGCTCCTCGAGGGCGACCACCTGGAGGGCGTCGAGGCCGACCATACCCTTCCGATACACCCAGCCGCCGTCGACTTGTGCTAGTCGGGTCCCGCTCTTGGACTGTGCCCAACTCGGGTCTAAGGACTTACTCCCGTCCGCCCGTTCTTGAGTGACGGTCGACCGGAGTCGTATATCTCGGGGGCCGGTGTGCTGGATCGCGTCGAGAACATCCTGCATATCGGCCGTGGTGTCGACCGAGTGAATCTCCTCGCGGGACTTTTCGGGATCCCGGAGCATTTCGTCGGGCGTCCCCTCGGCGACAGTCGCGTACTCCTCCGCGAGGTCGTCGAGAAAGGCCTGGCAATTGGAGGTTTCGGCCGGCGTCCCCTGAATGTGGTCGCCGGTCATGGCACTAAACCGGGCCGAGTCGTACACTTCAATCTCGGCGTCCTCGAACCCCTCGGCGTCGGGGAGGTCGGCGTCAATCGCTTTGACGTCCTCGGGGAGCTGTCCCCGGACGAAAATGTGAACCCCCGTCCCGGAGGTGCTCACGTCGGCGTAACTCTCGGCTCGCCGGATATGCTCGAGGACAACCGGGTGAATCCGTCCGGTCTCGGGGTTGCGGGCGTCGTCGTAATCAATCAGGACGGCGTCCTCGTCGGGGTACTCCTCGCGGTCGCGGATATTGAAGGCCACCCCGTAGCCGTCGAGTTTATCGCTCCAGTCGGTCGCCGTCCCGAAGGACGTCCATACCTCGGGGTCTTGTGCTGAAACGAATTTGTCGGGCCACTCGGGGTTTGCGTATGGTGCTCGCGGGACCTTTCGGCCGTCGTCGGTGGGCTTCCAGGTAAGCCATTGATCGGTCTCGGCGAGGTCCTCGGGATACACACCGCCCTCAACCGCCGGCGGGTTTGAAACCCGATTTTCGTCGCTCTCGGGCGTCGAGGAACCCGTTTTCTCCGGCTCAGGGGTGGGGGTAGCGTCGGGAGAACCCCCCTCCTCGCCGGCGTCGTCGTCGGTGTCGGCGTCCTCGAGGATCACCTCGGGAAAACTCCCGCCGGTGTCCTGCTCGGCGAGCGGTCCCGTTTCGAGGGCGTCCTCGACGAGGTCGTACGCGCGACTGTCCGATATGTCGCGGGCGTCGGCGAGGGCGCGGGCCACCTCGCCGGCGGTTGTCTGTCCGTCGACGGCGTCGAGGAGCTGACGCCACTCGTCGACGGTCAGGGTCACGGTGCCACCTCCGGCGTCGGAGTTGTCTCTTGAAGCATAGTGTCGAAAACCTCCAGATTCTCGGCGTCGTCGTCGGCGTCGTTCCCGGGTTCGACAGCGTGCGCTCGGGGGGCGTGCATTTGCTCGGCGATCTCGCGCCACCCGGTGCTCGGGGAGTGTTCGTAGGTCGGTGCGTTCGTTCCTTCGGCGGTAGTGTCGCGCATTTCCGGTGTTTTGAGGCCCGTACGAGGGCGAACCGGGGCGAGCGCGAGAGGAGTAAAGGCCTTCAACCCGGGCGTACAACACCCAGGTAGAAGGCCACGCCCCGAGGCGTCTCACCCGAGGCGTCTCCCGCGCCTTCGCCCACAAACCCTTTCGACGGCGATAAGACCGATCCACCTTCCAAAGTAGTCCGGTCCCGCCGTCGTTCGATTCAACACCGGCGAGAGGCGTCTGTCCCCCTCGCCGGCGTCGTTACTGCTCCACCTCCTCGAGCAGAGCCTGGAGCGCGGCGTTATAATTCGGGTGATCGTTCTCGTCCCGGTACTCGGCGACGGCGTCTCTCACCGAGTGTTCGACCGGGCCGATTGTCGTCGCCCCTACGCTCGAACTCATACCACCTGGTTGAAGCCGGGGGTAAATATGTTTATGCCAATCCGGGGGGGTGGTCGGCGGTTAATTCCTTAGACGGGCGTCGGCGACTGTCGGGGCTTTTGTAGACACCATATCGCTCCCCACCTAGACACCTCCCCCGACAGCCGTCACGGGGCGATTTTCAGGTGTCATGTAGCCCCGTGCGGCGATTTACCCCACCCTGACAGCCGAAAGATCAACCGATATATGAGGGGGATACCCTCCCAAAGTTGCTGTCTAGTCGCTCCAGGCCGCTCGGGCCGAGAGGAGCTTAACCAACACCGGCGGGGTGTTCGGCCGGGGCGTTGGTTAAGGCCGAAAGCGTCGACGACGACGGGCGTTTATACCGACTCACCCGAGCCACGACTGAATCCGTCCGAGCAGGCTTTCGTCCTCCCGCTCGCGTGTGTCGGCGTCGGCGGCCGACTCTAACTGAATGTCGTCGAAGTGCTCGACGAACACCTCAAAGGCTTCTAACTCCTCAAGTATCCCGAGCAGGTTCTCGCCGTCGACGAGGATCACGTCGAGGTCCGGCGCGAGCTCCTCGGCCTGGCGAGAGAACTCCCCCGTCGTTACGATAGTCACCTGGTTTACGTTCTCCTCTTGGAGCCGCAGGCTCGCGTACTGCTGTACCTCGGGCGAGCCGACTGTCGTATTCGGGCCGTACCGCTTTGCCTGAATGAGTTGCTTGTCCTCGCCGTCCGTCGCGATCACGTCGATCCCCTGGTCGCCGGGTTCCCCCACTACCCGCGTGTGCCACCCGAGGTGTTCCCATACGTCGGCGACAAACTCCTCGAAAGCGTACGGGTCCATCACCTGAAGCCGTCGCCGGAGATACTCTTTTGACGGCGTCACGTACTCGATCTCGCCGGCGTCGTCGTCGGACATGGTTAGTAGTGCTCGAGCCACTCCGGCCCGCCGTAGGCGTCTTTGTAACAGCGTTTGTGTACCGGCTCCTCGCGTTTGTTCGGGACGGCCTTCTCCAGGGGGACAGACTCCCCGCAAAGGTCACACTCGGCGGTGTGGCCCGCCTGGCGGGCGTCGGGTGAGAGGTCCTTTGTTTCGACATACAGCTCCTCCAGCGCTCGCGGGGTTAACCGAACAAAGACCTTCTCGCGGTCCTCGGGGTTCCGTCGCTCCGGGGTGTAGGAAAGAACCCAGTCCTGGCCCGGCTCGCCGTCGCCGGCGGGGCCTAACGATATTGTCTGTGCTAACTCCTCGGGGACGTAGTGCCAGGTGTTACTGTCGAACCGGGGGTAATGTCCCTCCGGCCGCGCGTCCTCCGGGTCGACGGCGTCGGGGGCGGCGTCCTCGGTCATGGTTCGTAGATATAGACGTGTCCGCCCTCGCCTGGAGAGTTGACACCCGGGAGCTTTGAGAGAATCCCCGGGACCGTCACGGCGTTTGTGTAGAACGAATTGAAATCTTTGTATCCGGTCGCCTCGACGTTAACCACGTCTTCAAAATCCGACCGTCGCCCGGTCCCGTTCTCTTTCAGGTAGTCGTAAATATCCCGGACGGCTTGTACCCGCCCTTCGAGGTGCTCCCCGCTCCCGGGTATCTCGTCCCGAAGGTCGGGGAAAAAGTCCTCCTCGTCCGGAGTGTCCGCGCTCGCGTCCGTGACGGGCGTCCTCTCGTCCTCCGGGTGTTCCCCGGAGGTACTCGGCGAGGCGTCTCTCGACGGCGTCTCGCGGCTCTCCTCGTCGCCGAGCCACCACACCGTGTTTCGCCCCCCGATCCGTTTACTCTCGAGCTCGCCGTCCTCCTCGAGCGACTGGAGCCGGTTTAGCGTCCCTCGGCGTTTGATCGGGACGGCGTCGGCGACTTCCGCCGTCGAGAGGACGGGGTCGGCCGTGGACCGAAATACGTCGAGGAGGTCCTCGTCCGATACTCTCGGTATGCGGCCGCCCTTATTGGTGGATTCAGGCATTAGTGCCTACTACGGGGTTAGTACCCTAAAAGGTATTCCCTCTAAGGAC
>NZ_CP095485.1 GCF_023028225.1 Halorientalis litorea | reverse complement strand
GGAAATTGTCTGTTCGTTCTCTTCTTGATCAATAACTCGTATCGAGAGTCTCATTGGATCTCGCCTCCGCCCATAGTGAGGCGAAATAAAATGGCCGTATCAGTCGATCATTCGAGCAACCACAATCAGGATCAAATACTCCTCAATACGAGGAGTGACTGTTACGACTTTAGCGCGATCGTCGTAATCAATAATATCGTATTTGGCGAGCTTTGGCAGGTGGTTCTGAATCAACCCATTATATACTGATTCATAATCTTGAGAAGTGACTTCTCGTGGTGAAGTGCCATTTTCGACGCTTCCAATCACCCTAGCCAGATGTCGGACATCAATATCCTGTTCGTACCCGAATAGGAATAAGTAATTTAATAGAAGGACTCGCCGTTCATTTCCGAGTATTCCAAGGACATTCGCAACGCTACTGGGGTAATGAGCAGTAGACGTCATACAAGATCTCCTCGAATTCCTCTCGACGGTACATACCGATTCTGACCATCGGATTTTTGCAGGTTGTCGGTTTGAATGTACATGCTGTCTGTCTCAGGCAGCGCGGGCGCGGTGTCTCCAGCACCGCCCTCGTTTCTGAGGGGCCGCGCTTCATACCTTCAACACTCTCCCAGACCCTTAATTCTAACGTAGTAATATACTCTGTTAGACTATTGGGGAAGGATACGACTATACGAACAGATGCGTATTCGCCACACATGACTAATGAGGAATACACTCCGAGTGAAAACGAGGAAGAAATCCTGAATGTTTTGAAGGAAGGGCAGGGTTCATCTCAACCCTGGGGACGAGCAAACCCATTATTCCTACGGGAACAGACCGGCCTAAACAAGCAGCAGGTGAATTATGCACTTAGGCAACTCATCGCTGCTGGATGGGTAACTAAGGTCACGGAGGGGCTTTATGAATTCGTTGACGATCCCCGAAATGGTAACACCTGAATTATTGATTATCAGATCGTCTCTTCCACCCAAGCAGCTGTGATTTTATTTTCCTTTGATTCTGCAGCATCATCGAGGATACGACTACACATAGATAGGACCTGTCGGATATTGCCCTGTGATGTTTGGAGAATCAAATCCAACGCCTCCTCAGAGAATGGCTCTATCCCTTCATTATCAGCAGAAGACACTCTCTCTTGATCTAGATAATCACGCACCAACTCATAGAGATTCTCACTTGTGAGGGGTTTCAGAGCAACTTCTTCCCCAATTCGCTCACTGAACGCGTGGTACTCACTCATCACGTCTTGCCACACCTCGGGAGCACAACCAAACAGCATGCATAGTCCCGAACTGTTCTGATCCATCAGGTGCCGAATGCTGTTGAGTGTTGCCTGTTCATCCTTTGGTGAGAGTCGCGCGATACTCTCGAACTCGTCGACGAAGACGAAAATACCCGTATAACCGAGTTCGAGGAGCATATTTTTGAGTGCAGTGAAGGCCCGAACACCCATCGTGTCGTCGTCGAGTGCGCTGTGAATTTCCATCTCCTTACGCTGCTCGTAACGAATCCCCTCTGCGGTAAGCCACTGCCACGCGTAGAGATTCGTGTCCTCGTACACCATGTGGATAATGGCACGCGCAAAGTCGGCGAACTTCGTCACATCACTGAGGCGGCGAATCGCCTCGGGGACAATTTCCGAGAGCAGCACATCGCCTTCGTCAATCAGCGATTCCATCCCACTGGCACCGATCGGGTTTGTGTCGGTGACATCTCTCGCCACAGATGCAAGAAACTCGTACGCGAGCTCTTGGAGTCGGTTGAAACCCAGGTCGTAGACAAACTCGTGGTAGATGTCGAGGAATCCTTCACCAGGCTGGGCGACATATCCCACGACGACGTCGTCGCGACCACGGAGTAGCGAGCGCGTGTATTTGAGCGTGTGAGACTTCCCATTCCCATACTTTCCAGTGACTACCAGATGTTTCGACTTCCCAGTAGACAACATCGACGAAACCGTCGAGCTGATCTTGTCCGAAACGTGCTGCTGCCCACAGTAAATCTCGGGGTCTTCAGCTGGAACTGGACTGTATGGGAAGGGGTTCGCGTTTAGGTCGTACTGTGAGTAGTCTTGCTGTTCGTCGGTGATCGTGAATGCGTCGGACATTATGTAGCCTCCTGCGAGTATTCGATGTCGCGGTCATGCACCGCGAGATAGTAGTATTTCTTACCGAACTGTTCAACGCCGGCCATAACCTGCTGAGTGGACTGGGATGTGCTAACTAAACCGTCCTCTTCAGAGAGCGCAATACGCTTGATGCCGAGTGCGGAATCCTTCGCAGCCGTATCCATTGGCGCTCCCGACAGCTCGAGCTTACCGACGTTCTGTCGGCAGAGCTCGAGCAGCGCTGCGTCGAAACCATCGCGAGTGCAGCCGAGTCGTTCACAGGTCTCCTCACGGAGACGTGGAATCGACAGGTAGCGCTGTCGAAGGTCAACACCTGCTCTCTCTTCAAGATCGTCGTACACGTCCAAAAGCAGGTAGTGGAAGTTAGCAGATATCGCCGCCTGGTCGACCAAGTAGTAGTTACCTGTGAACGCGTTCCGTTGGACTCGGCCCAACCGCTCAGCCCAATCCCCAAGGACCTCCACACTCGTTTGGTTATATGAATATGGGCTGAACTCTTGTGCCTCTTCCAATTGAGTCAAGAGTGTGTCTAAACCAGCGTTTTCGACGTTTTCGAGAACCTCGATGAATGTCCCGTAGTGGGGACTACGTGTCTCCAAGATTGTACTTACTTGGCTCCAGTCCTCGTCGCGAATTGCACTAAGGAATGACAAACCGACATCAGTCGTCGTATAGACTGGTTCCTCGCCAGAATCATCTTCGTCGAGCAAGGAGATACGCTTTGCTTCGAGGATTGTTTCACGTGCACGGCGGTGACTTACCTCCAATTCGTCCTCAAGATCTACAGTTGACTTGCTAACTGCTTCACAGGCATGAGCCAGTTCAGCCATCCGGCTGAGAGTGACTGGCCTTACAGTTGGTCTCTCATCGCTCATGTGAGCCTCCTCATCTGTTGCTTCGCGGTTTCGTATGCCCGCTTAGTGACCTCATTGCCGCTGAAGCGCAAGTCGAGGTACTCCTCAATATCTCGACCAGATTCGGCGACATACCGGAAGCGTCGCAGCTCGGTCGCAAGTGCCCAGAGATTATGCTGGGTCAGGGCAGTTCGGTCTTCGCGAATCTCGTCGAGTGATTTTTGTCCACACACTGGGCAGGGACAGGGGAGCCTGTCTAGTTCCTCGATATTCCGTAGTTCTTCTCCCCCGAATCCCGGAATTAGGTAGTTCCGGTTGCCTGCACTACGAATGAAGGCCGAAGAGTCGAAACTGTCGACCCCCAAGTAGAGTAGCAGTGGTTGATAGACGAGACCTCCAAGACCATACACGTGCAGGTGCTTGTCTGTCGCGTTTCGTGCAGATAGTATCAGTTTTGTTACCTTTTTATAATCGGTTCGTATTGGAACCATACTTCCGAGGGCATAGCCATCGAATTCACCATTCTTCTCTAAGTATTGTATGTTATTCCGGATCGTCTCTGGATCGTAACCATGGACACTCGCGAAGAGAAGGCCCTCCCCATCGTGATGGTCGCTCGCTTTGAGTGCGTACTCGATGCTTTGGTCGATTCGCCGTTGGTTTTCTGCTGCCCGATTCTCCCTTGAGAGAGGAATGTCGACTGTACCGAGGATGTCCGCGTCCAATTGTCTCTGGGTATCAAGCGTTTTTGCTGGGGTAGTGTCCACTTCTTCGTTGGCGAAATCGAACCCACCACTATCAGCGAAAACAATGGTGTCCTCGGGGACGTCCATTTCCTCTCGTAATGTTACACCATTCGATATTCTCTGCCACATTGGGTCTCGGTTGCGAATTGATCTCGCGTTGATCATCGCTGCCGAGAACTCTGGGATCGTGCCGACGTACGTCGGTGTATTGTCACTCGACCGCTTCCCGATGTTTCTGACGGGGAAGAGAACAGGGGTATCTAATTCCCCTCGGGGGAGGTCGAGTTTCCTGCGTCGATACAACATGCCTCCCGCTCGGGTAGGCTGTCCTCTTATTTAGTGAATGGGGCAATATGGACCGTTCAATAATATGTCATTTATTCTAGAGTGGGAGATGGTTCTTAGGAGCGGAAGAACACGTACGATGCCACTTGGTAGTGGAGGATCACTCAGACTCGAATTCCGCTTGTGGTGGCACTTCCTCTACTCGCCGACATAGTTCTTCGATAGTTTCCGGGCGAAGAGTATCGACAGTATCGATGTATCGAGCGAAATTCTTCATATAGTGACCCTTGAGTCCAACAACGATCGTGCTATGTTCTTTTGCGTCCTCTGTCCGCGCGGGGATGGATTCGATGTTGTCAAATTGGTCTTCGACAAGTTCGCGGTTGAAGACCACACCAATCCGGTCGGAACGTACCTCCTGAACCATCTCGTCGATGTCGATACTGGTGTAATAGTCCTTCCCAAGGGTAAAGAAGACGACATCATAATCGGCCTCTTGAAGGAGGTGTCGTAGGTCTTTTTGAATGTCGAGTTTCGCAGATCGCTCTCTTATGTCGCTAACATTCATTGAGCTGAATGTTACCTCGTAGGGGGGGAGATACTCGTCTTCTGCGACAAGGCCAAATCCTGCACTTACGAAGTAACGGTCGACGTCGTGACCTTGTCGCAGAAGCCATCTAACTGCACTCTTGACGTGGTTTTGCTGGCGTCCCGTGTACAGGTCGCGTGCTGCAATACCTGGCACATTATCCCGAGCGAGGAGGTTTTCACGAGAGAATTGGAGAGTTTCCTCTTCACCGAAAATCGGCGCGTCGTCTGGTATCTCCTTCGATCCTGAACATTGGTCGATGACAAGGATGTCCAATCCGTTTTCGGTATCAATCTCAGGTGGATGAGGCACGAAGTCGTCACTAGCTGCATAGTTTTGCCCACAGACCTCGAGTATTTCATCTCGCAAGTCTCGAGGGTTGCTATTGGTGTGTACCTCGCAACCGTTTTCCCGAGCAGCCGCTACGGCTTCTTCGTCAAGTTCACCATCCAATGTGTGTACGAAGAGGTGCTGGTACCTGGCTGCTTGTTCGCCGACGTTTGCTGCCATACGATCTGGGGCGAACGAGACGAGCGACGGGGTTTCTTCCCACCACTCACTCACGCCGTTCGCATCTAGTACACCAATCTCTGCGACCGGAAGGTCATGTGTCTGAGTCCAGAATGAGGAGTGTTTGTCGCGCAGATAGTCTTCAACAGTTTCGTAGCCACTGTAGGCTGCATCCCCCTGGGTCGCGACGAGGATCTTCGGAAGGTCTTCCTCGAATTCATCGTAGAAGCGTCGTGTGTTGTGGAACCCTCGTCTCCGATTTCGATCGTTCCCCCGGAAGATGCAAACCTCGACACCGTACTCTCTACAGATTGGACAGTCACATTTCTCCCACGGACGACTTCGAAGGGTGTCTTGATACTCTTGGAGCAGGTCGTCGTCACCGATCCAAGTAGCGTAATCCCGGACAATCGCCCAGACTCGATCATAGTCACTGACAACGTACGGCTCGTTCAAAACGGTCTTCGCGTGTGGGAACCCCTCAAATACGTCTACCGCTGTGCTCAGTAGTTCGTCGTACTCCTCGAACGGAACTGGAGCAGTCGGGGTATCTTCCCGCAGGAGTTTGACTAACTTACTACGGAGATTATCACTGAAGCTCGCCTGAAGCTCGCGGCCATACTCGAAATCCTCTCGGAACGCCCTTTCTATGTCCTGTAGGAGCGACTCATCATACTGATCATCGTGGCGGTGTTCCAGGAGATATTCTCTCGTCGCTGGAAGCACCTTCTCAGCCTGTTCGTACCAACTCTCGAGAGCATTACGAATCGAATCTCCTGTATCGTATGCTCGAAGTGCCACCAATGTTTCACGACCGCGTAGGGACGTTTCAACAGCTTCGTCGAGATCGTCCCGGCTCGATGGATAGCGAACTCGAATGGCATCGTAGCGTTCGTCGTTATCAAGACGATAATTCTGTCCACCGGTCCACGCCGAACGAAGCATACTCGCGCTGTCGAAACTAGTCATCCCCGACCGACCAATCGTCTCGAACGCCTCAGTCTTCGCGAAGCCGAAGACGTGAGAGTCGATGCGGGTGTTGTGTTCTCGTTCGAACTGCTTGATCGTCTTCCCGACGCTCTTGACGATTCCACGAACGTCGTGAACTGGGCTACCTGCGACTCCCCCGATTCCGAGGTAGTCATAACCCATACCAAGCACTTCCTCGGTGGCCTTACTGTATGAATCAGGGTTCCATCCCTGGATAGCGACCATCAGTCGGAACGGATAGTCACGACGCTGGTAGAGGTCATACATCTCTCGGGCGTTCCGCAGCGTCAGGTCGTAGCGGAACTCGGCGTCGTGTTCGCGATAGACCGCACGTGAATCCTGTGCGAGACGGGACAGAACGGTATCAATGTCTCCCCGAAAGTCCTCAGCGATGAACGGCTCAACTTCTATATCGGGATCAGTACGAATCGTCGGCTCGTACTCGTCGACATATGAGGGCCATTCCTCTGGCCATTCCTCGATCATAACGTCAACGACGTCGGTGATGGGATCGGGGATGTCGCCTTTGTTGAGTTCTCCGTCGAACGCGCGTTCGTCAAGATAAAGCCGTCCCTTGTCCTTTCCCGACCCTAGAACGAGGTGGTCGATAGTGACGCCGACAGTAACGTCCAGCGTCTCGTAGAAGTCGAGCATATCCTCGTTCCCGTACGGTGGGAAAGGGAGCGACTTGTACCCCCAAGCCCCGCAGTCACTAATCGTCGGTAACCAATTCGGGATAGAAAGTACGGGGTCATCGTAGACACCGTACTGGGCTAGTCGCTCGGCTTTGCGGTTTGTCTCTTCGACCTGTTCGCGAGATATGAGAACCCCGTCTACTGGTGTGGTTTCGGGCTCGAAAATGTCCCAGATATAGTCCAGATCGCGCTCTTGACGGTTCAAGGTAGAGAGTTCGTCGTGTTCGAAATCGTAGTGGGAGTCGACTGCGTCGTCCCACTCAGGTACGTAGAACCGCACGTTAGATAGTCACCAGTAGTAGCGATGGGAGGGCATCCTATAAATCCGTTTGAAGTCCCTCATTCTGTAACTGGCACTAACTAACCGAAGTCAGATAGTGTAGGGCCAGTATGGATCTGTATCGAATCCCATTGGTCAGGGTACTCTGCCTCAACTTGCTCAAAAACACCGTCGCCGATCTCGGTCAGAACGTAACTACTTGACCGAATCTTCGCGAGTTCCAGGTGGACTAACCACTTGTAGTGTACTTTAGCACGTGGTACCCAAGAACTGTCACTATCGACATCGGGGTAGAGATGGTCGATTCGCTCACCGAACCTCTGTGCCGCTGGTGTGTCTTGAGTTGTCGGAACAGTTTCAACTGTGAGCTGATGGAGAACTGCCAGCATTGGCAAACGGTGCTCATAAAAAATAACCATCCAGAGAAGGGCCTGTTCGGTACACGATAGCGAATCTTTCACTCCGATGCCTAACTTTGCTCCAGAATGACTCTGTTGCAGTGCAGGTTCATACGCTTCGGTAAGCGATCGCCCTCTTTCAGTTAGTTCGCCCTCATCCAGAAGGTCAAGCAGTTCCAAGAGTCGAGTCACGTGCTGAACTTTTCTTGACCCCACGACACCTCTGTTGAAAGCTAATGTCCGCAGATCGGCATTCGGCTCACGCCGTCGCAACTCAAGCAACTCGCAAGCTAGCGGAAGGTCGTCCCAATCCGGCTGAACCGTCTCTAGGTGCCTGACTGACGACGTTTCCACAACTATTGGCTCTAATTTGCCAACCGCAATATAATTTCCTCACGTGATTAGGGACATAGTGAGTATGCTACCGATAATACTTAGTGAATACTGGGAGAGCCTCTTGGTGTGCATCTTGAACAAGAATCGGTCTCCGACCTTTCCGAGTCTGGTGAGAGGACACTATTCATAGGAAGGGACAACCCGATCCGAATCAGCACCGGGCACCGCCTCCTCCACCACGATGGGAAATGTAGTCGTCCACATGGACACAACTACGAAATCTCGGTGGAGGTCACTGGTTCTCTCACCCAAGATGGCTGGGTCGTAGACAAAGGAGATATTACCTCAGTAATAGATGACTGGGACCACCGCTTCCTCCTCGAGAAGGACGACCCCCTCATCGACGCCTTCGAGCAGAGCGGCGACGGTGATTCACTCGTCGTTCTCGAACACCCACCGACCGCGGAAGTGATGGGGCTCGTCTTGGAACGAAAACTCCTCGAGACACTTCCAGAGTCAGTCTCAGACATCTCAGTAGTGGTGCGGGAGACATCGGAGCTCTGTGCGGGGGCGACACACTGATGCCAGTCAGTTCGACAGCTGATGAGCAGCCAGCGGACGATGTCGATGGCGCAGCACTGCCGGTCAACGAGCTCTTCTACTCGCTCCAGGGCGAAGGGAAGCTCACCGGGACGCCATCGGTGTTCGTCCGCACCAGCGGATGTAATCTCCGATGTTGGTTCTGTGACTCCTACCACACCTCCTGGGAGCCCACCCACGCCACAATGAGCGTCGACGACATCGTCGAGGAAGTCCAGTCACACGACGATGCCGACCACGTCGTCCTAACTGGTGGTGAACCGCTTATCCACGATGACGCGGTCACGCTCCTCGAGCAGCTCGACGATCTCGGCTACCACACTACCGTTGAAACCAACGGTACCATCCACCGTGACGCCCCCATCGATCTCGCAAGCATCAGCCCGAAACTCGCCTCCAGCACACCCACCCCTGAGAAAGACCCCAAAGGCGATGGCGAGTGGGCAGACCGTCATGAAGAACGGCGCATCGACCTCGATGCACTCGGCGCACTCGTCGACGACTATAACGCACAACTCAAGTTTGTCGTCACTGGCCCCGATGACCTGCCCGAGATCGAATCCCTCCTCGCTGACGTCCGATCGACGGCAGCGAGTCGCATCCCGGATTCCGACGTGCTGCTGATGCCCGAGGGGACGACTCGAGACGAACTCGATGCCCGCCGGAATGAGGTAGCTGAACTCGCGATGGAGTACGGCTACCGGTACACGCCCCGCTTGCACGTAGACCTCTGGAACGACGCCCCCGAAACGTAACATGACGAGGACGCACTCTCAATTCGCGACTGGCGAGGTAGAATCAGACATCGACTACGAGAAGGCACAGCGGGGCGTTCGCCTCCTGTTAGAGGCCGTCGGCGAGGACCCGGACAGTAACGCGCTGACTGAGACCTGGCAGCGCCGCGTACCGGACGCCTTCGCGACACTCACCGAAGGCCAACGGGAGGCCGCGAAGCCGACGATGCGGACCTTCGACGCCGAGACGACCGATCTCGTTGTCAAAACCGCAATTCCCGTGTATTCGCTGTGTGAGCACCACTTGTTGCCGTTCTTTGGAACAGTTCATTTGGCGTATCGGCCGACAGACGAGGTGGTAGGGCTCTCGAAGCTGACTCGGTACGTCCGCTGGCAGTCACGAAAGCTCACGATGCAGGAACAGCTGACGAACGACATCGCGTCCGGACTCAAAGAGGAACTAGACGCAGCTACCGTCTTTGTCGAAATGAACGCAACGCACCTCTGTGAGGCGATGCGCGGCGTTGAAACGAGAAGCACGACCACCACCAGGGCAACTGCCGGAGAACCGACTGAGGCAGAACGTGAGCGGTTCCAAGCAGCGGTCAACCGTACGGAGGGTCAGGGATGAGCGAGCAACGAGCGGTAATCCTGGCGTCTGGGGGAATGGATAGTGCGACCGCGGCGGCTGTCGCGCAGGATGCTGGCTACGAGTTGTACATGCTGCACACGTCCTACGGCCAGCAGACCGAGAGTAAGGAGTACGAATGTGCGCAGGCCCAGGCCGAGGCCTTCGACGCCGCAGACTTCCTCCACCTGACGACGGACCACCTCTCGAAGATCGGTGCGTCGAGTCTCACTGACGACGAGATGGACGTCGAGGAGGCAGACTTGGAGAGTGACGAGATTCCGAGCTCCTACGTACCGTTCCGGAACGCGAACCTGCTGTCGATGGCGACGTCGTATGCAGAAGCCAACGATTGTGAGGCCGTGTTTATCGGTGCGCACAGCGAGGACTTCTCGGGGTATCCGGACTGCCGACCGGAGTTCTTCGAGGCGTTCCAGCAGGTCGTCGACGTCGGCACGAAACCGGAGACGGAGATCAGCGTCGAAGCGCCGTTCGTCGAGTTGTCGAAAACAGACATCGCCGAACGCGGTCTCGAACTCGACGTCCCCTATGAACACACCTGGAGCTGCTACCGGGAAGAAGCACCAGCGTGTGGCACGTGTGACGCGTGTGCGTTCCGTCTCCAGGCGTTCCAAAATCTCGGCGAGCGCGATCCAATCGAATACGCCGAGCGCCCCGATTATACCGAATCATAGACGCCGCTGAACCGATTTACCCACGATTAAGACAGATCTGGCTCTAATTCTTCTCGACGGAGGGTGGCTCACGAAGAGTAGGACCGGTGCGGGAGACACCGATCCCAGGGTGCCCGATGCAGAAAGTAATCTAATAATCATCCAACAGTTCTAGTTTGTGAATACCTATGGTGGTTTCACTCATTCGTCTAAACGGACGACAAAGCGCCGCGTAGTGGGATGCGCGGCGGTGAAAATGCCAGTTCCATCGTTGGCACTACTCCCCTTCCTCTGAAGTGGCGGACATTGATTACCGTAGCCGAATGAAATTGACTCATGGGCAGAATCACACAATCAACCCGACTAAGTCAGGTTCAGCACATCATCGGTAGCGGAACCGGAGTACTCGACTTCGCAGTAGATGGTGAAGACGACTACTACACGTGGGACGGCAATGAGGGCGCTGAGTGGGAGATTGAGGATGTGGCTTCCGTTCAGAACATCGATGAAGATCGGTTCATCATGTATCCGGAAGGTGAGTTTTTCGTTTGCGAAATCGAATCACAGGGCGAGGAGCAAAACACCGGTCCAGTTCACTGTTGGTGCGAGTAAGACAGGAACAGAAATATCTGTCACCGAGAGTTGGCTATCAATATGTATGCTGACGATGTCGATTTCTACTCCCTCTCAGAAACCAAACAACGACGCTTGGTCCATAATAAGCGCGTTGCGACTACTGACCAACTTCTAAATGAACTGCCAAAGGGAAAGCCTGCGGTTCGAATATTTGAACGCTCTCTCGACCAATTAGTGTTGGATCAACTGGAGCAGGGTCAATACACTATCGAAGAATTAGCAAACTACTTTAGCGTACAACCCGCGGACGTTCGACGTATACTACATAAGTATCGCCGACGCGGGTCAGACGACTTTACGAACGAGAATTTCAAACTGAACCTTCTTGAGGAACGGCACGGTGTGATACGCGGTGTCGACAGTGACGGAAGGTCACTCTATTATACGCTTCAAACAATCCCATTCTTCGCTCGTGTAGTAGATCCAACGTTGATGTTTTCTCTATTGGGACTGGACGAGTATGTCGATACGCTCCCTCATATTGCCGAACATATCCCTGGTGGAAAAGTCACTGAACTGGATGAAGACTACGCCTTCGTGATCGGTGAATACTGGAATATTGACCCGGAGGAAGTGTTCGAATACTTGACTGAGTTTGACCGCGCATATGTCGATACATCATTACTTCCGCTACCATATATTGAAGATGATGATCACTATGAACGTGTTTCTCGTCGGTTTAGGCAGGTTGAGGGGGTCTACCGTATGTTTCGTGGAACGTCAGATCATATCCAGGAAGTCGGTGAAGAATTCATAGGTCGTATCGAACAGAACCAAGTTGGAATAGCTACTTATCAAGTAATGAGTATTGATTTCGCTGATTTTGAGTGGTATGTAGACCAGTCTGGTGACTATGTCCTTCACAACGAAATCAGCGATTGGGTAGAGCAAATAGCCCGATCGCTTCAACCCGATGAACCTACTAAGGACATCGACGATTCGACAGAGGACACAGAGATTAATCTTCGAGATGAAATCCAATTAATCCTCTCAGAGAAACATCGAACTCCTGCCGAGATATACGAAGAACTCCCACGAGATATTCAATTGGGAACGGATAAATCAGAAGTCAAGGCAGTTCTAGAACGATTGGCCAATACAGGTGTTATCAGCAAAAAGAACGAGAAGTCGACATGTCATTATTTCCAGCGACAGGGGAAAACGTGGGAGTAGTCAGGGAAGCCTTTATCTACTTATGAGCGAGACCAACAATATCCTATTCGAATGACCCTCCAGTATGCGCGTCTCTTCCAATTACGGGCCGGCATTCAATTGATCGCAGAATCTGGCCCGATGTCCAAGAAGGAGCTTACAGACGCACTGAGACAACGGAAAACAATCAATGCTGATGAAACCGCTACAGAAGGAGCAGACGATATTATCGAGCAACTTCGTGATGCAAATCTCATAAAAAATAGCGAAGAAGGGTATCGACTAACAGCTGAAGAGGAATTTAACGACAAGGGGGTCGTGTTAACTTATTCAGGTGAGGAAGTCGTTGGTGCAGGGGATCAGCGAGCTCAAGCAGACCGAATTCTTGCGAATATCATGTACCAACACCCGATGCTGCTCGTCCTCTCGAAATTCATCTACCGAAAAGGCCCGGTCAAGGACTACGAAGTGATGCGGGAATTTGATGGGGAAGCGTTCATTGGTGACAAGATGAATCAATTCACAATTGACATGGGCCTCGATCTTCTGGAAGATGCCGACGTTATTGAACCGGGTGATAATGGCTACATCCAAGGAAGATGGCCTGTCCGGCTCTTCGCACACGTTATCTACGAAGAATATTCGGATTTGATTGGAGACGGAGGAAGTATTCGAGAACCAGAACTCTTCGAGAGATTAGAAACATTATACGGGATCCCTCGAAGGACATTCGATAACTACATTAAAAGACTCCACACTGCCGGTATCGTTTCTGAAGGTAGCTACAAACAGTTGACGCTCAACGAAAGCGTACTTGAAGGAGCCAAAATCTATGAGTGAACCAGCAAGCAAATTCGACGAACTAGGGTTGGAACGAGACCCATTCTCGACCACTATCGCGGATGAGGAGATTGCGGCACAGTATAGTTTGGTCGGAAGAGATGATCAGGAGTATCGCCTACGTGAATTCGTCCAATCGGGCATTCGTGAGCCCGACCTCATGAAGCGTCGGCTGATTTTCGGAGAATATGGGACAGGTAAGTCCCACCATCTCATCGAGTTGCGGGACGAGGTAAGAGAAGGCGTTGAGGTCGAGGGGGAAACGTACGAAGCACTAGCAGTATACGTCGGCAACTTAGGCTTGAGTATTCGTCGACTGTATGAGAAAATTGTTGAGGAGATACTAGAAGACGAACCTAGACTTCAGGACTACGTAGAGGCACTTCCTGATGTCGAACCGGACAGTAGTGTCGACGAGGCCTATCAATATGAACGTCTGCAAGACAACGTTGCCACAAACCTTCGGAAAATCGTCACACACGCTAGGGAAGAATTAGGATACCGCTCAGTCTACCTCTTCATCGACGAAGCAGAAGATATTGAGGCAGAAAATGACGAGCAGAAGGTACAGCGGTTTATTCGCTCGTTCCTCCACTTTGTTAACGAATTGAACACATCCGGCCTACATATTCTCCTCGGGTTCTCTCAAGGTGCGCGAATGGCAATTACCCAATACGAGGATGACGACGACTCGCTGGGTAATGCATTAGTTCAAAGGTTCCAAGGAGACGACATTTATCTCGGCGATCTTACTGAATCGGACGTCAAGGAGATGCTAATTGACCGGATGGATGTTCACCGAACGTCTAACCGTGGTGAAATTTCACCGATTGTGGAGGACACTATCGATGTTGTAACTGAGGTTACGGGCGGCCATCCACGATCGATCCTTCAGATATACTCTGAGGCCCTCAACTACGCAGCGAAGGTAGATGCGGACAGGATTGATGGCGATGCTATCGTTTACGCTCTTAGAGATTTCACCTCTCTTGTGCGTGACGAGGATCTCCTAAGTGGAGAAGCACTCACCACACTCAAGAAGGGGCTCGAGGATGCACACCCGGACGCACGAGATGACTTCGAGCGTTTGGAGGGCCGCCTCATTGGAGAAGGAGATGCGATTCCAGAGAACTCCTTCTCAGACGGCGTTCCTGGCGCTCTCATGAGCCCGATTACTGTTGAGGGAGAGGATGCTGGCGAAATCCGCGTCCTTGAAAAGCGTGACCGACACGGCCGATACTATTACGTTCTGAGTGAAGAGGCCAAGGACTTCCTCTTCCGCGGAAAAGGTGACGAAGGTACGGAAATACAGAAGCTCGATCTTCAAGCAACCAATGCCCCAGATAAATACCAGAGATACCTTTCACGTGGGCTAGCGCTAGCGGTTCAATCGATGGGTAAAGGGAGCCTGCACAAGGATCCAGTCACCATCGCCTCCGGCCGGTACGAATACGCTCTTTACTTAATTGATGTTGATCGAGGGCCAGGAAAAGGAAAGCCAACTGTCGCCGTTGGGGTCTATAACGGTCAAGAGATCCCCGTAGAATTGCTCAAGCTCTACGTCGAAGCCTACCAATCCCGGGGGGCTACCTTCGGTGCGTTGGTGAAGCAAAATCAGCAGCAATCCGCGGAGGCGAATAAGTATGTTAACGGGCTAGACAGCGAAGAGCGACAGTTTGTCACCGACCGCATTATAGAAGTCAATCTCTCTACCGAACAACGTGATAACTTCATTTACGGCAGGTTGTTGGCTCTCGGTGATTCTGAGATTCAAGCTGAAGGAATGGTCGATGGGCACACGTTGATCTCTGAGATCGGCATTATCGGTGGCTTACAAGAGACCTTCACTGACACCATCCTTCCATTTCCTGACAAAGTCCATCGAAATGTGATTGATCATTTAGAAAAGAACGACGCCCGGGAGTTTACGATCGGTGATTTACAGGACGAATTAGAAATACAGAGCTATAATCTAAAATCCGACCATATGATCGGTCTCAAGGACCAGAATCTAGTAGCCAAATCTGGTCAACGGTGGATTTACCCAGATATTGAGAACGATAGGCCTCCTTGGTACGAGATTTATCGACGACTCAATGAACAGGGGGCGCTAACTATGGAAGAAATCCAAGCACAGGTCACTACGGATTTTGCCCTTGGATGTTCACGTGGTGACGAGAATGCGATGATTCAGTGGTATCTGGACCATCTCCAGAGACAGAACTACGTTGAGCCCACGACAGTAGAACGGGAAGGAGAGATTCACGACGCATACGACATAGTTAGTGTCGAGGACCAGTATAATGAAGCTAGGTCCCGGGCTCAATCTAGGCTGGATGCGGCGCAGGTGCTCTACGAAGAAGCGGTTTCGCTTGACGCCAAGAGTATCAATAGCTACAAGAACCGAATTGAGGACTACACCACTCAACTCGATCAGTTTGATGAAGTTTTCAACCCGACCCACAACGACCTGAACGAGGTTCGGGCCCTCATCGATGATATTGTGGGACTAGAGGAAGACCTGGAAGATACTGTCTCTGACCGCAAAGAGAAGATCATCGGTAACGCAGTTTCAGTTCGGGACGATATTGACGATCTTCGACGGAAAATTTCGAAATCTGATGTAGAGGGCTCATTCGGGTCTCAGCTTGATGACTACGATGACGAGTTGGGAGAACTGGATACGGAACTTGAGTCTCTCATTGATAACGAGCAGTATGAGCGGCTTGCGAAACGAACTGGGAGCATCGATGACCGGGTAGATACGATAGACGATGAGGTTGAGGAACTTCTGGGAGTCAAGTCGAAATGTACTGAGAAATACAAGCAACTCCGTGACATAGCGGACAGCGCGAAAGACCATATCGACGCTATTGCAGCAGACAACTCTTCGCACGCGGAACTAGAAGAGCAACTTGAGACAATTGAATCCCTATTTGACGATTACCGAGATCAGTTCAACAGTGGCGAATTCCAGGTTGCCCTCAGCACCCTCGAAGAGATTGAACCAGAGCTCAAGTCACTCAAAGATCAGGCACAAGGGATTGAGCAGCAGCAACAACAGTATCTAAAACAGCTCGATGACCTCGACCCGGAAATATCCGACGAGGAAGGGAAAGACCTGCTTGAAGAAGCACGGAAAACCGTAAAGAAGGGCGACTTCGCCACGGCGCCGACACTCATTGACGACCTTCGTGAACGTGCAAAAGGGCCGACTCGGCGTGAGCAATTTGTCGCTGCCTTGCGTGAGTATGATGGGAGTTTCACGAAGATCGTCACTGAGACAGACTTCAATGAGACAGAAGCGTTTAGTCAACTCAAAGATGTCTACTCGGACTCTACGAGTGACATCGAGGACATAACGGTCGTGATGACCAATGAGTAATGCAGCGATGGGACAGCATGAGCACCTTGATGCTGTCAAGGAGATGTGGGAGGTTCTAGTTGACGGGGAAGACCATGATGACCTCCAACAGCATGTCCTTAGATGGGTTGATAATGCTTGTAAGCAGCAGATCAACGCCGGTAACTACGATTCTACGGTAGCACTGTCCGACCTGTTCGATCGGTTTCACCGAACCTTCGTACTCGGTGAAAATGAACCGGAGACTGGCGAAAATATCGATATTACCTACGTATTCCCTGCTCAGCTAACTACCAAAACGGCCAGCCAGCTACTCTTCCAACACGTCATCGACAAACTTGTCGAAAGGGATGTCTTACTCTATGTCTACGACAAACAACGCGTTCGGAGTCGTGTAGCAGAAGTCACTAGGTACTTCGCACTACTTCGCCAGCGGTTCGCTGACCAAAGTGGATTTGAGCATGCTCCCAGTCTCACGAAGATGGTCAAGATGGACATACAGTCCCGTGAGAAGCCTAAATGGGGCGACCAAGGAATTGACTTGGGTGACAAAATTAGAGAGATTTTACAGCGCGCAAGCACCGGCGAACCTGCTTCTGAGTTTGGGTCTGTCGGGCGTACAGACTGGCGAGAGGCCACGAATGATGCGCTCACCCTGATATACAGGCTTTGTAAGCGCCGGGGTATGACCGGGTTAGCTGCATTCCAGGGGAGATCCCTCGATGAACTCTATCGCCGGGCAGTTACCGAACGAAACGAAGAACGGGCCCACGTTATTACCGCGAGCACCGGCGGTGGTAAGACAGAGGCCTTCTTGTTCCCGATACTCGCATACAGCCTGACGGCGAACCATGACAACATTCGGGTAGGCGGTGTTGACGCTGTTCTTGCATACCCCCGAAAAGATCTGTGTGATAACCAGTTTGAGCGCATCGTCGAGTATCTATACGAGATTGAACAGATTATCGCTGCTGACGACGAACTGCCCTATGATTCGCTCCCGATAACAGTTGCTCTCCAACACGGTAGTGCAAGCCAATCCGAGATCAGTTGCCCCGTTGACGGCTGTGATGGGGGAATGCCGACCGATGAAATGGTCTGTGACAAGGATCCCGCGCATAAGGCTGACTTTGCCCGATCAGATAAGGGAGCCACAGCCGACATCATCGTAGTCACTCCCGATACGCTTCATCGACGGTTGATGGATCACCGGGGCTACGATCAGTTCTGGAAACACGCGTCACCTCCAAAGTTCGTTGTCCTCGACGAGGTTCACGTCTATACGAACCAGTACGGAATGCATGTCGCAAACGTAATGCGGCGGTTCCAAGCTGCGATGCGTGAAGTCGATCCTGACCAACAACCCAACTTGGTTGCCTCCAGTGCAACAATATCAAACGCTGAACAGTTTACAGAGGCAATATTTGGGGCGCCCAGTGCTAGAGAGATCACTCCCCGAGGGAAGAACGAAGACATCCCATGGAAGGAGACGAGTAAGGAATTTAGAAAAGAGAGTGAGATTGAAGAAATCGGGTGGGAATATCTCGTATTTATAAAGGCTACAGACCCCCGAGAGGTCCAGGTTCCACAGGGTGAAGCAAAGTACAAACCTCGGCGTGAATGGGGACCAGAGGACTTCGAAGAGACGAACGTAACGAATCTCTCGTCCATGATTCAGGTCGCCTTCACGATGTACCATACGATCCTCAAACAGGAGTCTGACGAGGGTCAACTGAAGAACAAAATTCTGGGGTTCGTTGACTCGATCGATTCCGTCAAAAGACTAGGTGATTATATCCAAGACGCAGAGTCTGGACGAGGTGTCGAGGGTCAGGAGTTATTTACTCTCCGTACCCCTGATGCTTTCCTGCGAGACGAAGATGAACCAGGGACGAATCCAGACTGCCCCAAGCACCAGTTCAGATCGAATGCAGCATCCCATGAACGGGCGGTCTGTGAACCACTTCCTCCGAACAAGAACCTGAATCCATGCCCGGTCTATGAGGCAGGTGAGTGCTGGTGGACGATGACCGACGAGCTTGACCTTGAGCCGATGGATGTCTACCTGCACAAAAGTGGCCGAACCGAGACTCCGGACGGGACCCGCGTTGAAGACGACAATTGGGACCTTATGGTCACTACTAGCGCACTGGAAGTTGGGTTCGATCATCCCGGCATAATTGGAACCTTCCAGTACCGAGCACCGATGAACATCCCCGGATTCGTACAACGGAAAGGGAGAGGAGGTCGTGATCCTGATGATCAACCAATCTCAGTAGTCGTTCTCGGGTCACGTCCTGAAGACGCATTCTACTTCCACCATGAAAACCTGCTCTCTGACCCAGATGAGAGGTACCTCGAAATCAATCTGGATGAAGAGAACAGGTTTGTTCGAACAGAGCACCTCGTCTCTGCCATCTTCGATTACTTGAACGTCACTGACAACGAAACCGCGGACGAGATATACCGAAGATTAGACATTGAGGAGTTAGACGAGAAATTCACACATGAGCAGGATGAGATCGCTAACTGGCTCCGCAAGGCGTTCCCGATGGTGCCCGAGGAGCAGATTACCGCCGTGATCGATGAAATTGGAGACTACATCAATCTAACACAGGCCCCGTTAACACCTGCAAGTGTAGGTGGAGGAGACATCCAAGAATTCTGGGAGGCAGCACGCTTCCCGAGAGGGACTCGTCAGGCCGATCTCGAGGAGAGCCTTGATGATCTGAAGTTCAAGCGCCGACTGTTCCAAGAGATTGCGGCGGGGAATCTCGACTTGGAGAACACTTCCAACAAATGAGCGATCAAACTCCTCTCTCGGAAGCAGATGACCTAACGCAAGAAGAGCGATTGCTGGCTCGACTTAATGGCCTGATTCAATACCAATCTGACCTACTCGATAAGGTCCAGCGCAATCGTTTCCGTCCATATTGCCATATACCAGACCTCTTCGAACTTGATCCAGAGGCAACAAGGCCATTTAGCGTTCCTGGTACGTTTATCTCTGAGCAGGTCGGCGGTAACATCAGTGTTGTCAACGCGAATGGCGGCTTTTTGGCGAATGAGCCGCTTGATCTTATGTTGGGGAGCTTTCTGCCCGGCGGCTACAAACGCCGATGGGAATTCGACCTATGGACTGGCGATTTCGGGCCTTCATCGAGAAGAGGATTTGCAGATATTAACGACGGGCTGCGCATTCGAACATCCAGCCAACTGTCCGAGATTCTCCCACAGAGTGAAGAAGAGCGGTACACACCGTTTGAGCACCCTGTAGATGAGGTAAGCGTCTACATTCCCCAACAGTTCATCGTCTGGAATCCGAGCGTGGGTGAGAACGGAGAGCATACGCACTACTATTGGGATTCTGCGAACGGGGTTGTAAGGAACCAGAAACCAGAGGACGTCCCAGAAGAGGAGCTCACGACGCTGAAAAGTGATCCGACCTCGCAGTTCCTCTGGTTTAAGCACCCCCTTGGACGAGGCGACAGTCCAGAGTCACTGGATTTGTCGACGATGACCGGTGGCCTTATTGAGCAGGGAGAGTTCAACAGCGACGCGACATTTCTTAAATCGTACTATGCAACCCTGTTGACGTTATACGGCGAAGAGAGGACATTCTCAGAGGTAATTCGCTATCGTCACGGGGAAGATGACGCCACTGCATTCGTCGGTAGCCGTGAGGAAAGCCAGGTTCTGATGTTTGATATAGACCGGTCGATAGTCACTGAGTTACTTGACAAAGTCTTCCAGAAAGAAACGCCACTTTTCCGAGACCTCCAATTTTCGCTCTTATACCGTCGATTATGGGATCGCCTGTTCTTCCAAGAGGAGGCTCTCGAGCACGCATTTAGCGTTACCCCGTTCTATCGTGCCCTAATTGCGGTCGACTACCTCTTTTCGATGGGGTCTGACGGGCCAGACTCGCTATTTGAGGCCAGTGTTAACGACATTGAAGCACGTCTTCCGAGCCTCTTACCGTCTAGGGACCGGCGGTTAGGGTTGCTTGATTACGATGACGGGGAAATCTCGACTTATGAGACGCTTCTGGATGAATATGGAGATTCGTTGGAATCCATCATTGAGGAGTGTGCTGACGGCGAGTCAGTGAGGCAATTTGCTGAGCATGTCTTTATCCATTCACTCAAACATGGACTTGCTTCGTGGGCGGCAGAATACAGTGCCGGAGGTGGTGACTTCGAAGCTTGGTATGACGTGAACTTCGTAGAGACGAGCGGCGAAACCGTTGAGATCGGTCTCTATGATTCAATTCAAGGCGGTGCTGGTGTGAGCCGTGAAGTCTTCGATGACTTACGCGAGCTATCCGATACTGAACTGCTAAGCGGGCTTGCTGAACAGTCGAGCTGCCATATTGGTGCTACAGAAGAGACGTTGGTTTCCTTGCTGAAGGAATACTCTGGAGAGTACGTGTTTGACCTCGCCCAAACGAACGAGATTGCATCTGGGCGCGACGTACCCGAGTTCAATGATGTGTTTCAGGACCTTGGAGTCGACTTCTCGTACGCTCGGTACGATGACGTCAAACCGCTACTTCACCGACGCCTTAACCGAATTGCCGAAACTCGGGAAATGGCCCGCTTCTATAGCGTTGTTGCTGAGACATATACGACAACGAAGGAACAACTAAACCGCACACCACGGCCGGTAGACTTAGTATTTGCTTTGGAGGACCGAACGTTCTTCGACACCCGGGTCAGAGAAACGTATCGTCGGTTTGCGAATAGACGTTCCCAGCGCCGCGATCTCAGTGAGTTGGCTGAACGAATAGAAGAGGTAACCAAGCAGTGTATTCATGCATGCCCGGACTGTCTAAAACGGGATTCCTGCACACACCAGTATCGGTATCAAGAACAAATGCTCGACCGCCGTCTCCTCGCACGCGCACTAGCGGTACTTGATGGAGGCAAATGAAGATGATCTATCCGATTCAGGACATCGTTGACGACGAGACGCACTATGGCCAGGAAGTCACTATCCGATGTACAGTCGTTGGTGACCCAAGAAGAGGGCAACAAGGCGGAGACAAGACACTGTATCCAGTTCGGGTGTCTGGTCAGTTCGAAGGTGATGCCTTCCTCTCGATCTGGCATGAGGATCCTGCTTGGACGGACTCGTTCGGGCGAACCGCATCGTATCTTCGTGAAATAATCGACGAGGTGCCTTTACAGCAAGACGAGTCGGTCGTCGTCAGGGGGATTCCTAACACACACAACGGCAAGTGGTATTTCAACGTCACCGGAATCATAATCCGAGACCCGGATACCGCAATCGGCAAAAGTGAGATGCGCTCCGCTAGCGAGTGCCCCCGTATTTACGACCTTCTCTACGAGAAGAACGTATATTCACCCGGTAGGTACGATCTTTCTCCCGGAGCAATCAAAGGTAGAATTGTCCACACATTAGTAGAACACGCCATCGAAGAAGGGGGCAAAGGTCAATTCAAAGGTGGATGGTCGGAAGCTCAAGTTGAGGCGTCTCTTGAAGAGCTAATTGAGTCAGAGTATTCTATCGAGATGGCTCTGTGTCGGTTGGCATGGGTGAGCCCCAACCGAATTCGGGAGAACGCGTTAGATGCTGCTACTCGTCTTCTGACAGACGACGAATTTACAAATCGAATCGCTTCAGCGACAGACGTTAGTGCAGAAGTAGGCCTATCTGCCTCTGTCGGCTTTAATGGCCGCGTTGACCTAATCATCGATGGGACCCCCTATGATCTCAAAACCAACTACAAGCTGACCGATAAGACACGGAATCATCACCGATTTCAGCTCCGGGTCTATCTCCTAGCATTCCTCCTCGAAACTCTTGAGACGGGAGAGCGTCTTCATGATCGAATTGACAAAGGGGTCGGCGGCTATCTCGTGTATCCGAACCTTGCGAACGAATCGAGCGTCGTGTTGGAAGAAGTCGAATTGCGGCGCCGCGATGTAGAAGACATTCTTTCTCTCCGAAATGAGGCATCTGTTCTTCGCGATGGATTCGGTGTGCCGACGACTTACGGTCGGGATTGTACTGGCTGTACGTTCAAGTCACCGACAACCGACCAAGAGGAAAATGAGATTCTTCCATCACCTTGTCAATACTACTGTCAGTCTGAGCGCCGTTGGCCGTGCTTTGAATCAGACGATGAAGGGAACATCATATCCCAGTGTCCGCTTTTCGACGATTGTGACCAACGACTCGAATTCCGAGATCCCGCTGTCACCGACCATTACACGGGGCTTCGTCAGGGACTGAACACTGAGCGAGACCATCGGAAACGATTAGGCTACGAACTTGAGCAATTAGCTCCAGAAACACTGTCAGAGGCAGGGTTACGAATCCCTGATCTCAAGCTTAACGCCTTAGAGGGCCAACGAAGGATGGTCTTCACGTCAGATGCAGGGCTAGTTCCGTCCTTTACCCCAGGTTCGGGCGTACGTCTCATGCAGACCGGCACAGAATACTATCAAGAAGCCACATACTATGGCCGGGTTGAGAACAAGTATGTCTTCCAGCTGAAATCAACGCCCAATTCGGCCTTCCTTGATCCTACGGAGGCGTATGAAGCCGTCCGTACCGTCGCCGCTGATTCTCTACCACGTGAGCTGTTGTCACAACTGGACTACGCTCAGCGAGGAGAGGTATCACCCCTCCTTGAAACGACAGGAAAGGCCGGCGATAACGAGGACAGTCTTGACCCTTCGGACCTAAATTCTCTTTCCGAGTACACCGACGCAAAGGAATTATATCTGGATGTTCCAGTCCGTCGCGAGCGGACTACGCTCGTTACTGATATTGTTACAAAACTTGCCACGCAGCAGTATCCAAGCCCCGCTGGTGGCGAAGAGATACCTGACGATGAACAACGCGCGTTAATCCTCTGTACGCGGCCTGAAATGACCGACTCGGTCGAAGAGCGACTTTCATCAGTCGAAGGGGCGACTAGAATGGACGGATTCGCTGGTGGAGCGACGACGGGTCTTACTGGAACGTCTGATGGGCACGAGATTTATGAGGGGCTTCGCGACGCATCTGTCGTGGTTTCATCGGCACGCTATGCGCTTAGTGAACAGGTATTCCACGCTATGCGAGATGGTGATGAGTCGGTTCGGCCCCATACTGACAAATTCTTCGACACGATCGTAATTGTGGGTGCGGAAAGTCTTGCAGAACCCCAGTTCCATTTCCTCCAGATTCTCGGCGATCGAGTAGCGGCAATTGGTGACACTCGACGGTCTGGTCCTGAGATTGTCAGTGGGGAGGCTAGAGAGGCCCGTCTTGACGAGGCGTATTTTAACCGTCTATACCGGCGGTTCGCGAATGTTGAGAGCGACGACAGTCAGAGCATCCAGGTGAAAGCAGAACTCACTCGTACAATGCAATCTGCATTTTCGGGGCTGGAACTTGACGCTGAGACTATTGACGGAAGTTTCGAATTTAGAGATACGGATGGACCAATAGCAACGGCCATCGGTGAAACCTCACTAGAGTATCAAGTACCAACATCCACTGAAGAAGACGAAACCCGCTTCATCCGGCTGGAACCAGTCGAACAAGTTGATGCAGTCCATATCTCTCAGTCTCTACAACAACTTAGAACCCTTGACGCGAGCGCACTAACGTTCGGCGAGACATACACAATCCAGGACATCAGATTCAAAGTCCGGACCAGTAATCCTATTGATAGCGATCATCATCGTCTGAAGGTCAGTATCCCCGTACATGCGACACCATACCTCCATCAGCGCCTGACACAGAATAAAGCCGAAGCTGAAAAGGTAGCTGAAGTTTGTACAAACGTCTCTCCAGATTTGGTTGTTACTCCCTTTGTCGCCCATGCAAATGCCATTCGAGAAGAGTTAGAAGAAATTGGGAAAGACATAGCGGTTCGTCTCCCCGATCAGCTATCTGGAGCTCATGTAGACTCAGCTGTAGTCAGTCTCGCCGTTACAGGCGAAGAACGAGTGGTCACTCCGCCCGTGAGTGATATTGAGCAACTCTACACCTGCTTCAACTGTGCACAAGACGTTACATTAGTTGGCGATCGAGAAACTTTGGAACGGAACTCACTCATCAGCCGGTTGATTGAATCTACCTGAGCGTTTACCGGCACGAATACCAATAATGTACGAACTGGATCAGAGAATAACCAACCGATACACCCGAAAGCTATGATTCCGACAGACGAATTCTATGACAAGCCCGAGGTAGAAAGGCAAGAGCTTGTGGACGCGGGCCACGTCGTGACCGACGGCAAGATTGCAGAAACAGTACCTTCAAACAGACGTGGCGGAATTCACGTTTTTGAGGAACCAGTCACCGATCTCGTTGTCGATCGCCTCAAGGGTGCCCGATACACCGCAAATGAACTCGCTCCAGACTTCCCCATCGACAAGGAAGAGCTAGATGATTTGTTCAATTGGATGAAATATGAGCCAATGGACCTTCTTACGGACCACTTCGGTGTACTAAGGGTCGTGGATACCGAGGGCGCAGAATATGTCTATACTGTAGAAGCAATACCATTTTCGGCACGGTGTATCGACCCAACTCTAAGTGGATACTTGTTAGACGCTAACGATCGATGTCCGATTTCCCGTCCTGAAATCACAACGAAGCGCAACTCTACTTCTCGGGATAAATACGTAGATCAAGCAATCGATTACTGGGGAATCCCAGAAGACGAGATAACGATGGATCTCGATGATCAAGTCGGATTCGCAAAATCCACCCTCGGACCTTTGCCGGTTATTAGCGATTTGTCGGACGCAGAACGCGTTATAGAGCGATTCCAGAGCACTGAGGACAGTTACCGCCGGAAACAGCATACAGTCCAGAGCGTTAAAAAGAGCATTAGCTTCCACAAATCTCGTTGCCGGCGCAATCCCTCACTAGGTGCATTTCAGTCGTTCAGTCTATTTTTGATGGATGTCAGCGAATATTCATCAATTGAGAACGACAGTCAGATACGGGAGTTAGTTACGCAGGGAGGACAGGTTCTCTATCGGTGCCTGTACGGGAATCTTTGGCCAGGCGGATCAACCGCTTGGCGACCGTTCGAAATCACGATTCAGGACAGAAGTATAGATACCTTTGACCGTCGAGTAATCGATATTGTAGAGCAACAACCCACATCAAACGGACAATTATCCGACCGTTGGGGTTTTTCAGATGGGAGAGAGGTCTGGGATTACCTTCAGTCTGAACTCAGTCAGTATGTAACCCGGAACACCGACAAATTCGCTTGTGCAACCGAATCAGCCCGTCGTTACGTAAGTGGACTCGAGCAAGACGGCAAGATCGCTCTCAGTAAAGAGCCTCCCAGGATCCCAGGTAAAGGAAGAATCACCCTGGCAGTCACAGACTCCCAGCAAAATGATACCAGCGGCGTTAACTGGAACAGGTGATTGTGGGAACTTCACTCCCCGGCCTTTCTTCCTAACAAAAACGCACACTTCGTCGATTTAGACAGGTCTAACCAGATCGAGGGCAACCGTATCGAGCGCTCTGGCGAAGTGCTCAATAGGCCGGCGCATCGTCTATTGTGTCATCTCAATTTCCCGCTTAAGTCGGCTGAAAATCGTGTTGACCAGAGAAACGCCTAAATTGCGAATAACTACCAATAGAACGCAATCTTCGAACCAATCTCCTAGGCAAGAGCGTTTCCGGAAACACCCCGGTTACACTTTTATGACCAGAAAGTAGTCTACCAGATACAGATGATCCGCGATGCTCGCGTACTCCGCGCTGGGTTCGTCCCTCGGGAAGTTGAGCATCGCGACGCCGAAGTCAACCACCTCTCCAGCGTTCTCGAACCCATCACGAACGGAGAACCAGCCGACACAGCTATCGTCACCGGACCCAGCGGGACAGGGAAGACGTGTATTTCGAAATTCGTCACGGAACGACTTCGAGAAGAGGTCCTCGATGTCGAGGCCACCTACGTCAACTGCTGGCGTAACTACACCCGATTTCGGACGCTCTACCAGATCCTCGACGACCTCGGCGCCACCATCGACATCCACCGGCAGTCGACGCCGCACGACGAACTCGTCGACCGCCTCCAACAGCACGACGGCCCTCGAACCGTCGTCATCCTCGACGAGGTCGACCAGCTCGAAGACCCTAGCGTCATCTACGACCTCCACAGCCTCCCGCAGTTCGCGATCATCTGCATCGCGAACAAGGAAGAGGAGCTGTTCAGCCGCGTCGACGACCGCCTCGTGAGCCGCCTGCGCTCCAGCGAACACGTCCGGATGGACAAGTACCACGACGAGCAGCTGTACGACATTCTGAGTGCGCGGGCGAAGTGGGGCCTCGACGAGGACGTCATCACCGACGACCAGCTCTATCGTATCGCCGACGCGGCCGCCGGCGACGCCCGCCTCGCAATCGGCATCCTCCGAACGGCCGCCGGCAAGGCAGATCGCGAGAACCACGAACGCATCACCGACGACATCCTCCTGGACGCCGCCGAGGATGCTCGGGCCCAGATCAAGCAGAAGAGCCTCGACTCGCTCACGCCGCACCAGCGCGTTGTCTACGACATCATCCGCGAGCACGGCCCGGTCGGACCGAGCGAGATCCACGAACACTACTCCGAAGAGGTCGATGACCCACGGACGAAGCGGACTATCCGCACGTACCTCTCGAAGATGGAGCAGTACAACCTCCTTGAGGCGGAGGGAACGAGTCGGGATCGAGAGTACTCGCTCGTCGATTCGGCAGCGGCGTCGCCGATGCAGTGACCGTAAGCCCGTCAGCTATCAGGAACTGAACTCGCCGAGGCCAGATTGCTCGTGGTCTAGCGGCTCGATGACCTGGGGATCGTCGTTGCCGGGGTTGTTAACTCGCGTCGAGATCTCGTAGGCGTCGAGATCGTCATTCGGATACGGCTGGCACAGTTCCTTGCGGGTGTTCGGGTCTGCGGTGAGCCAGTCGGACTCAGCGTCCTGTGGGAGGACGACCGGCATCCGGTCGTGGATGGAGTCCATCAAGTCGTTCGGCTCCGTCGTGAGAATAGTGACGCACGAGATCGTCTCGTCGTCGCCCTCCCAGACGTCCCAGAGCCCGGCCATCGCGAAGGCAGGGTCGTCTTCACGGTAAATCCGGTAGGGCTGTTTCGACCCGCAGTTTGGCGATTTCCACTCGTAGAAGCCCGATGAGGGGACGAGACAGGGGCGCGATTCCCATGCCCTCTCGAAGACACGTTTCTCGTCGGCAGTCTCGGAGCGAGCGTTGATGATGCCCTCCTCGGGCTCGTCCGCCCAGAACGGAATCAGGCCCCAGTGGTAGGCGTCGATCTCGCCTGGAGCCTCGTTCGTGATGATGTGGAGGTCGTCGCCAGGCGCGATGTTGTATCGTGGTGTATACCCACCATCCGTGACGACCTCGGCGTCGAAGCGGGCCTCGAGGTCAGCCTGGTCGATGAAGAGCGAGTTTCGGCCACACATACAGGGAAATTCGGGAGGAGGCATCTTCAACGTGGTCGCGTGGAGCCTCGTCAGCGCCGATATTCTTAACCAACAAACGGCCCAAGAAATTCGGCGTGTTGGTTAACTGAGCGGCAGCGGAAATAGTCAATCGTCCGCAGAAACACGACGACCGAGAGCGGGCTACCATCTATCTCGTGGCTTTCCTGAAACGCGGAAGCGCCACGGCGAAGTGTATCGGGACTGTGGACAACTAGTACACTCGCCCAGATCGCGCCCATTGACATCCTCCCATCCTTAGGGGAATGGGATTCCTCCGGTGGGGATATTGGCTATGCCGCACCCACGGAGGCAAGTTTCCCCGTGCGGGTACTCCGGTTTGTGCGCTCCTCGTTGGGACTGGCCCTCTCGGGAGAGCGTGATAACTCCGACCAGATATGGTCGTCCCACTTGAGGCGCACAGGCCGTGCCATCGACCCGACGTCCAGATTCACGCCAGCCTGTCGTTCGAGGAATGTCCGTGACGCACCGAGGTCGGCGTGCCCCTCGTAGCCACACGAACAGCGGAACACGTCGCCGTCCCGCTCCGTCTTCTCTCGTTCGCCACACACTGGACATTCCGCCGTCGTGTATGCTTCTGTGCGGACTTCGACCGTGATACCGTACTCCTCGGCGGTCGTGGCGAGACGATCGATGAACGAGCGATACGCCCAGAACTGGTGGGTTTTCTCGTTCACTTCCGCGCTCCAGTAGTCCACCAGCACGTCCGTAAGGTCGCCGACGTACACCGTATCGACACCTTCGTCGTATAGTCGCTCGATCAAATTCCGCACGAGAGCGTCTTGGGCGTGGTCGCGGCGGCGCGTTCGCTTGCGGTACAGGGATCGAATCCGCTGGCTACTGTTTCGGCCCTCTTGGAGTTTCGATTGGAGCCTCGCGATTTCTTCGGTGGTTTCACGGAAGCGGGCGAAAAGGTCGCGTCCCTCGTAGAGATACTGCTGGCCGGTGGTGGTGGTACAAGCGACGAGGTTGTTCGCGCCTACATCCAGAGCAGCCGATTCGTCGGCTAGTGGTGAATCCTGTCGAGAATCCGGGACAGTGACAGGTTGAATGGCTCTGAACGTGTCGTCGATCTCGTCGAAGTACAGTTCCAATCGGCCCTGTTCGCCGTCCCACTTGGGAGCGCCGCAGACTTCGAGCCGCAGGCGGTCGTAGTAGCCAAGTCCGTACTCATCTTTCAGGTCTTGGCCGACCGGGATTTCGAGGCGACTCCGTTCACCAGTTTCGATGGTGTAGGAGTCGTTGCGGATGTACGTCCGCAACTCTCTACCGGCTTCCTCGTTGCCCCAGTAACCGGGAGGGGCTGTGTCCTCGCCATCTTCCCGGGCGGCGAAGAACGACCGCCACGCCTCGCTGTTCTTACGGATGACTTGTTGGGCAGTAGCGGAGCCGAGGATACCGACGTACTGTTTGCGGTAGTCGTCAGTATCCCATACGGAGTTGCCGTCGAAGAAGTTCTGGCGGCGCTCGTAGTTCAGTTCGTTCCAGAGGCTGGCGGAGGCGTCCAACAGCTCACGGAGCAGTTGCTCATCCTGCTCGGAGAGCGGTCGCACCGCGAACGTATTGGTTCGCCTCACGACAACAGACATTTGTTCCTGAATGTCTAAATGTCTTTTGGACAAAAACAATGCGACCGAACATCGACATCTCGCACACACTGAATGGGCGGGTGAAAGACTACGCCGAACAAGAGGACAAGGACCTCGAAGAAGCCTATCAAGAGATTATTGAAGCCGGTCTAGAGGCGGTGGAACATGCAGACAAGCCGTAGCACCTGGATTGTCGGGCCGTATTGTCGCTCAGACCCAACCTGAAAGGTTGGGGCCACTTGCTACGAACTATCCGAACTAAGGTCATTCTGGAAGCCTTCTCGGAAACCTTCAGACGATCGCCAAAAGCCAGCGCCTGAGTCCGATGTACCGCATTACTCAGTCATTCCTTGGAAATGCGGAAGCGACACGCCGCGGCTTATCTGGTACGTGGCCATCTACGGGAGTATGCCCGACCGGTCCACATCGACGTCGAACCGATTGGCAGTAGACCAGCCAACACGGAGCGCTGACCGCAACCAGAATCTGGCTAATCAAGCCGATCCCGCGACGGACGGAAAGCTGCTTCCCTCCCTTGAGGACGGTATCACACTCCTCGATGTCGAAGGTGATCGGGGTGTTCCGATTCTTCAGTCATTGGTACTCGATCATCTCCTCTTGCACGACGGGCCCGCTTTCTGGATTGACGCAAACGGCCATGCGACGACGACCACGCTGACGCAGATAGCCCCCAGTCAACGGTTGCTCAACCGAATCCATGTGGCACGCGGATTTACCGCCTATCAGCACTACGGCACGGTCTGTGATCTTCCAACAGCGGTGAACAAGTCGATTCGGACGTCCACCGCCGATTCAGGCGCGGCCGGTCGACGGGCACCAGGTCACGACGAGGACACGTCGCCCCACACGCCCGCCCTCATCGTCGCCCCGGCCGTCGACGCCCAGTATCGCACCGACGATACCCTCGGCGAGACCCACGCGAAAACCCTCCAAGCCCGCACCCTCGCCAGGTTAGCGACCTACGCCGATGGGTACGACATCCCGGTGCTCGTTACGCGAAACGAACGAAACGAATTCACCGAGCCAGTCGAGACGGTCGCGGACCACCATCTCGAGTGCGAGCAAACTCGGATGGGCCCACGAGTCGTCGGCGAGGACTTCGAGACGCTCGTCTATCCCGTCGACGACGGCGCGTACTACCAGACGACGTTCGCGTACTGGCGGCAGCTGCTCGCGTCACGCGCCACGCAAGTCGGCGTGGAACCGACAACGCCGACGCCGTCGACGCCGACCCCGGAGGGTGTCGGGACGGGCGTCACAGCTGACGGTGAAACGGTGGCGGCAACCGCGGACCCCTTGCTCGATGCGTGGACGGCGACCGGGACAGGAGGCCGATAGCGATGGGGCGCACGAACCCGACGTACCGAGATGCGCTGCGGGCCATCGAAGAGCGGTGGGCGGAGTTCCGCCGGGCACTGCGGCGTCGCGACCAGCCGCGCTTCGACCGGCTGTTCGAGTACGCCCGCGAGCACGCCGACGCGAGCGGGCTGTTGAACCACCAAAACCCGCTGCTGCCGGCGCTGCTCAGCATCGATCTCGAACAGGAGGGACGCCTCGACGATCACGAAGAGCGCCTCGAGGAACTCGAAGCCGCGGTCGCAACAAGCGATGACCAGGAGAGTGCCCCACCGGACGCGAACCCGTGACGATGCCGTTCAGTATCGACTTTCTGAACGACGGCCGCGTCCTGGAGTGGGAGGCAACCGCCGACGGCGCCGTCGCGACCGAGCGCGATGACTACACCCCACGCTTCTACGTCGCCGCTCGCGACCCAGCGTCCGACATCGACCTCACGACGCTCCAATCGGTGTACGACCAGCACCCGGATGTCGTCGCGACCGAACTGGTGGCGCGACGCCCCGGCTTTCGACGAGACGAGGAGGCCGTTCTCGCTGTCGACGTTGCCCACATCGATCGCGTCACTCCACTCGCCCGGCAGGCGCGCCAGCTGTCGGACTATCCAGTCGGGGATCTCGCCTGTTTCAACGTGGACTTTTCGCGAGAGTTCCGGTACTGTCTGGAGACCGGCGCCGATCCGACGCCGGCGAGCGAGCTGTCGACGCTCCGGCTCAGTGTTCCGGTGACCGAAACGAGCAACGACGTCTACGAGGAACTATCCGTCGCTGGCGACACCGTCACCGGCTCGCCGACGGATATCCTGACCGCCGTCCAGGGGGCGCTCGAAGCGCACGATCCAGATGTCCTGGTCTGCTCGACGAGCGAGATCGTCCCGACGCTGTACGAGATGGCGACGGACGCCGGCGTCAACGACTTCTCGCTGAGTCGGTGGCCGGACGTCGACTACCAGCAGCTCGCGAGCCGGTCGACGTACTCAAGCTACGGTCGCGTCGGTCACTCACCGGCGCGGTACAACGTGCCCGGCCGGGCGATCATCGACGAGTCGAACACGTTCTTCTACGGGGAGACGAACCTCGACGGCGTCCTCGGCCTCGTGTCGCGCTCGAAAAAGCCCGTCCAGGAGCTCGCGTGGGCGTCGATCGGGAACGTCCTCACCGCGATTCAAATCTGTGAGGCCCACGACCGCGGCGTCCTCGTCCCGTGGAACTCCTGGCGCCACGAGTTCTACAAGCCGATGGGGACGCTCCACGACGCCGACCGCGGCGGCTTCATCTTTGCCCCCGAGGTCGGCCTTCACGAGAACGTCCACGAACTCGACTTCTCCTCGTTGTACCCGAACATCATCTGTACCCGGAACGTCTCACCGGACGTCATCCGGTGTGACTGCCACGGCGACCGCGACGACGTCCCCGGGCTCGAATACTCGATCTGCGACGACCGGGGCTACCTCGTCGATGTGCTACAGCCAATCATCAACGCACGCGACGAGATCAAGGCGGCCATCCGTCGTGAGAAGGAACGGGACGATCCCGACGAGGACCGCCTGGCTGAACTCGAAGGGCGGTCGGGAGCGCTAAAGTGGATCCTCGTCGCCTGCTTCGGGTATCAGGGGTTCAGCAACGCGAAGTTCGGCCGCATCGAGTGCCACGAAGCGATCAACGCGTTCGCTCGGGAGATTCTACTGACGGCGAAACAGCGACTGGAAGCTGGCGGCTGGCGCGTCGTCCACGGGATCGTCGACTCCATCTGGGTGACGCCAGACCCCGACATCGACGACGAGGATCGCGAGAACCTCGAGACGCTAGCGACGGAGATTACGGAAGGCGTCGAAATTCGGCTCGAACACGAAGCCCACTACGACTGGGTGGCGTTCGTCCCGCAGCGCGAGAGCGACGCCGGCGCGCTGACGAAGTACTTCGGGAAGGTCGCCGGCGACGACGAGTTCAAACTGAGAGGGATCGAAGCCCGGCAGCGCTCGACGCCACCCTTCATCGAAAGAGTTCAGCGAGAGTGCCTCAATCGATTCGATGCGACTCGGTCACCGGACGCGGTGCTCGGATGTCTTCAGGATGCAATCGACCAGCTACACGCTGGTCGGGTCCCGATTGAGCAGCTCGTCGAACGGAATCGTGTATCCAAACCACTCGAAGGCTACACCCAAAACACGCAGAACGTGGCGGCGCTGAAGCGCGCTCGTGACCAGAACCTCGCCATCCATCCGGGACAGGACATCGAGTACGTCGTCGTTGACGATGGGAAGACCTCGCGAGAGCGGGTCGCATTGGCTCACGAGGAAGTCGAGATGTACGATCCGGACTACTACGAGACGGAACTCATCAGAGCTGTCGAGGGCGTTCTCTCACCATTAGACAGGACCCGGTCAGACATTCGTCGAGCGCTCTCGGAGACACGGGCGCCAGAGCTGACAGCGTTCATGGAGTCGAAAAAGAATTAACCAACATAAAGGCGATTGGCCGGAGAACGTTGGTTAATCACCGAAAAGACGAGTCGTGAACCCCCACACCCCGTGTGCGATATGAAATCCGGAGAACGGTGGGAGGGGGTAATCACGGAGAGCTGCGTCGAAAGTACCGTATTAACCGATTTTACGGGATAGAGAAGACGAGAAGGCACAACTGACGGAGGACTATGTTTCAGGGAAACCTTTACATAGCCACTCTGTCAACCGGAACCGTAGTGGCCCTAAGGTCGGTCGAAACGAAACAGTATATTTCGTGACAAGACCGTGTTCTTCGGCGAGTTACTCGGAACGTCTACTGGCCTGTTCCTCCGTTATCTCGGCTGATCGTGGCTTATCTCTCCGATATTGGGTGATCGCCAGCGCTACTCCGGCCACACCCCTTCGATAAATTCATCTCGCACACGGGGTGTGGGGGCGGGTTACCGTGAGTGTCCCACCTCCCACCGACCTCGTCGATCTCATTCGACTCATAATTCCGTCCAGTGTTTCATCTCGCACACGGGGGGTAGGCCCATCGACGGTTGCTTTCTCTGACGAAACGGCGGTCGCTATCCTCGACGTGTACCTGATTTCACTTCGCACACGGAGGGTCTCTTCGAGCAATTGATTTCGCCCGCGGTTCATGGTCTTAACCGCACACCCTCTTTGAAACTGCCTCTATCGGCTGAATACAGCTGATTTAACCTCGCACACGGTACCCATATTTATTTATAGTCTCGACCTAATCCGCAAACATGGCTGACGGCGACGATCAACAATCCCTCTCACAATCTATCAAAGGCCGTCTTCAGGAGGGCGTTCAGAATTCTGTTTTTCAGGATAAGGGATTGCTCGATCCCGACGCTGTCATCGACGAGGACCGGATTGTCGGTCGCGATGACCAGCTGGACGACATCATCACCTATCTTCGGCCGGCGTTGCAAGGAAATCGACCGCCCAATATGCTTCTCTACGGGCCGTCGGGCACTGGGAAATCGCTCATCATTAACGCAGTCTGTCAGCAGGTTCTTGAACTCGCGAACTCACAAGGGGACCGGTTCGGCGTCATCAAAATCAACTGCCAGACAATCAAATCGCACGACCGCGCTGTCTATCGCTTGGCGAAAAATGCAGCGCACGAAGCCGGCGTCGATGTCGGCATACCGCAGAGCGGTATCTCGACGGATCAGAAGCTCAATCGATTCTACGAAATTCTGAGCAACAATTTCGACTCGGTCATCATCATCCTCGACGAGGTCGATCTTCTAGTCGGTCGGCAGCGAGATCCGAACGATGAGCCGGCGTATTCGAAACTACTCTACCAGCTGTCGCGAGCGTCACAGCTCGGTCGCATCGAGGGGCACGTTTCCGTCGCTGCGCTCACGAACGATCCCCGGTTTATGGAAGATCTGGATGGCCGGGCCGAGAGTTCATTCAATCCGCAAGATGTTGTCTTCCCCGACTACGACGCGAACCAGTTGCAGTCGATTCTCGAGCGACGTCGTGATGCATACCAAGACGATGTTCTAGAGGACGGCATCATTCCCCTCAGTGCCGCGTTCGCCGCCCAAGACCACGGTGATGCGCGCAAGGCAATTGATCTGTTCAGGAAAGCCGGTGAGATAGCGGACCGAGCCGGCGAAGACACGATTCGTGAAGAGCACGTTCGCGACGCCCAGGAAGAAGCCGAACGCGATCGGACGTTAACCCAGATGCAGGGGCTCTCGACGCAAAAGAAGCTCTCGCTGTACGCTACTGCAATCGTCCCAGTCCACTCCAAACGAAACCTGAACGCTGTTCCTAGCACGGTTGCATACCGCGTATATCAGTATCTCACCGATCTCCTCGATGCCGACGAGAAGTCACGAGACTCCTACCTACGATATATGAGTGAGGCCGAGACCTACAACTTCGTCACATCGGAGAAACGAGGACGAGGCTACGGAAGTGGTGTCCACAAGGAGTACACCTTTGTCGACGACCCAGAAGTAGTCGCTGAGACGCTTCAAGCCGATATTCGGCTCGAAGAAGTGGAACACGACGAAGATTTGATCCGGTCCGTTGTCAACGCGCAGATAGAGGATTTCTTCGAGGGTAACTAACTCGAAGAGTCCTCGACGCCGGCGTCGGATTCATTTCGCACACGGGGTGTGGCTCCGACGGAATAGTAGTCAATTTTACTAGAACTGTCTGACAAGGGTACGCAAGATTTCACTTCGCACACGGGGTGTCGTCCACCGCGATCTATCATTCGATTCATCTCTCACACGGGGCGTCCGTCGATGAGAGTCAATTCATCTTGCACACGGAGGGTGCCGACTCGATGCCTTCTGCCAATTCATATCGCACACGGGGGGTAGTCCCTTCGAAACCTCGCCGGATACCCTCCTACTCGTCGGGATTGACTGGCCCCTTATACTTGGATTTGATTTTGTCTCCTTCCCTCCACTGCCAGTAGTAGTACCGGTTATCATTGATCTCCTTGATCGTGATTGTCGCCTTCGTCGGGACGTCGTCCGGGAGATCATCGGGACGGTCCTCGATGTCGGCGTCGTCTGATTCTTCTTCGAGCCGAGTTTTCCGTTCCTTGTGCTCGGCGAGCGCTTCAGCGTACGTCGCAACGTCTCGGAGCTGCTCCGGGTCTGACTCGTTGAGCGTGTTGACGATCTCCGTCGGGAGTTTCGCCGGTGGGGTCGGGAGTTCGTAGGACATCGGCTCCTCTCGTGTTAACCAACACGGCCCACGATCCCATAGTCTTGTTGGTTAAGACGATGGAGACGGTTCTCGCGATCGCTGGATGTAACACTACTCGAAACTTCTTTATATACAAGTTTCGTACTATGTTACACCGTGCTCCGGCGCATCGAACTCGAGGTCCTCGCCACGGTCGACCGCGGCGACACGATCTCCGACCTCGCGACGAAGCTCGACCACAGCGAGAGTTATCTCTCCCGTGCCGTCGGCGACCTCGTCGAGAAGGGGCTCGTCTACACGGAACGCGACGGCCGTCGAAAACGAGTCGTCCCGTCGGATGCTCGCGCCGTCAAACTCTATCGGGACCTCGTCCGCCAGCACTCCCACATCGAGTTCCCCGAGCTGCTGACCGGGAAGACACTCGAGGTGCTGTACTATCTCGACCAGCCGCGAACCGTCTCCGAAATCGCCGACCGGAGCGACAACTACCGCAACACGGTCAACCGCGTCCTCAAACGGTTTCGCGACCGCGGGCTCGTCGGGACGGACGACGGCCGCTATGACTTCAACGCCGATTTCGACCGCCTCCACGAGTTCGCCCGGGAACTCGCACACCATCTGCATCGCCAACGCCTCGAAGCCGTCGCCCCGAAGGGCACAATTCTCTGGGAGGGCTACGACGAATTCCTTGCCCAGACCGAGACGGAGATCGACGCGGAGGCGTTCCACGAAACCGGCCTCGCTCGATTCGCGGCCTTCGACCTCCAGTTCCTGCTCACCGGCCATCGCTACTACGTCTACTCCGAGGAGATCGACGCCGTCTCGCCGGCGGAGCTGTGTTGTCACACGCTGCTGATCGACGACGGAAGCCGCCACCGCTCGTACTGTCTCCTTCTCCTCAGTCACGTCGACGTCGACGAGGCGGACCTCCGAGAGCAGGCGGCGACGTATGGCCTCGAAGACGAAATCGACGCCTTGCTGCGCTACCTCGAGACGCACGGCGAGGTCGACGATGCCCGGCTCCCGGAGTGGGACGAGTTCCAGGAGCTGGCGGCTGACTACGAGGTACCACTACCACAATGAGACCAACATTCGGACGTGAGTACATCGAGAACGAATTCCAGCGAATCGGGGACGGGCTATCTGAACCGCTCACGGTCTACCTGATCGGTGGTGGCGCGATGTCGCTGCGCGACCTCAAGGGGGCGACGAAAGATATCGACCTGGTCGTCCCGGACGGCGACGCATACGGCCAGCTGTGGGCCGTCCTGATGGACCTCGGGTATGCGGAGGTTCAATCGCTGGATCCAGATTATCGGGCGCTGGGGGCGACGAGTTGCGTCGAGAACGACGATGGGTGTCGCCTCGACATCTTCAACCAGCAGGTCGCGAACAAGCTCGTGCTCACCGACGGGATGCAAGAGCGCAGCGAGCCGTTTCTCAACACAGATCGACTGACGGTCCGGCTGGTCAGTAACGAGGATATCTTCCTGTTCAAGGCGATCGCCGGTCGCGACGACGACATCGAGGACATGAATATGCTCGTACAGGCTGGCCTCGACTACGACGTCGTCCGGGATGAACTCGAAGCCCAGATCGAACGCCTGGGTGACGATCAGTTCGCCACGTTCGCGAATGAGGCCTTGGTCGAACTCGAGGAACGGTACGGGGTGACCACGCCGATTGAGGACCGCGTCCAGGAGCTCACGAATAGGTACTACCGGGGGCTCGAAGTCCTCCAAGCACTCGACGAGCCAATGACCGTCGATGAACTGGCCGCCCAACTAGAGTTGGATACCGACGAGGTTCACGACCGGATCGCGTATCTCTCAACGTTCGACCGGATCCGTCGGGATGGCGACACAGTCCGTCCTGTGGAGTAGTCCGGTCACGACTACGGGGAAGGAAGGCGGCCGTCTGGTCGGGGAACGCGGCCCCGTTTGATCTCGTGATCGACGCGCCGCAGGTGCTTGCAGCCGCCTTCGGGTGAGCGCTGCTGCCAGTCGGGACAGGTACACGATTTGTCGATGACGTCGACTTCGTACCTGTTGCCGGACGCGGACTGCACCTCGTAGCGGCCACCTTTCGAGAGGAGTGAGACGTCCATCGCTTCGGCGACGGCACGCCTCGTGCGGGGCTCGAGTTCATTCTGCGACTGTGTGTTCTCGTCGACGACCAGTCGGTCGCGAACGTCACCCGTTCGGCCACCGTCGGGAGCGACGGCTACCGCAGGGGCACTGAGCCGCTCGTGGAGCACTTCCTCAACCGGATGGCCTTCCGGCCAGAGGTAGTGGACCTCGCGGCGCTCGCGATGGTCGTAGGAGCCACAGGCGGCTGCGCTCCCAGTCCAGACGCGCCAGGCACCGATCGCGGTCATCACGTCGACGATGTCACGGGGGACCGTCTGGTGGTCGTCCGGGAAGAACACCCGGAATCGGGTACACGCCTCCTGGGGCGGGACAGTTTCCCACCAGTCTTCGCTGGAGCCCCAGCTGTCGTACATCGCCTCGTCGCTCCCGTAGCCGACTGTCACGCCATCGATCGGCGTCCAGTCTGCTGGGAGGTGGTCCGACTCGCCTTCGAGCACCCGGAGGACGGCGTATCGGAGGTACTCGTGGGCTTGGTTGTCTGTCGTTCGGGCGACCTGATTGTGCTGCTCGGCGACGTGCTCGGCTTCCTCGAGGACCGTCGTGAGATAGGGTTCAGTCATCATTCGACGGAGGTCAGAACGCGCCTCCGCCCTTCGGAGGGCGCAGAAAAACTTAACCAACAGAGCGGAAGGGATCCACCAATCTGTTGGTTAATTAGGTTGGGAGGAGGATTCGTCCTCGAGAACGTCGATGAGTTCTTCTGCCGTTCGACTAATCCGGCCGAGGCGCTCGCGAACGACCTCGGGATCGTCCGACTCCCAAGCAGCGAGGTAGAACGCCGATCCGCTCGTGTCGAGCCCGCAGTAGCGCCCGACGACGTACGCGATGGCTTCGGCCTCGACTTCGCGTTTCGCCCGCTCGGTGTCGTCGTCGACATCGAAGTGGAGCAGGGCGTGTGCGTACTCGTGAATCAGCGTCCGCGCAAGGTCGGCCTCGTTCTCCCGATCACGCACCTCGACGAGCGGCTGAACGTCGACGAGACTCAGCTGCTCGCAGATGCCCTTCGCCTCGCCGTGGGTCCACTCCGATTCTGAAACGATTCGCCCCGTCACGCCGAGGTCGTCAGCGGCGTCAGTCAACTGTTCGACGAGGTTGCCGGCGTCCCCGGTCGCTTCCGTGTCGAGATCAGGAAGCGGCTCGCCCTCGGTCTGGGAGACATCGAACACCGGCGCGGGCTTGAACCCGACGAGGCCCTCGGACCACTCCTCGGGCGGCGTCTCGTCGTACTCACAGTCACTGTCCTCGTGGTAGCTCGGCGAGTTCTCGCACTCCGGGCACTGCTTGGTGATGATCGGCGCCCAGATCCAGATGGCCGACTCGCCCTCCGTGACGTGGCGATCGAACTCCTCCTGCCACGTCCGGTAGCCCGCAACCCGGCTCGCCTCGGGACACTGCTGCTTGATGAGGAGCGTATTCCGGTAGGAGTAGTCGTGGAAGCGACTCTGGACGTCGAGCCACTCTTGGAACTCCTCGCTGGCCTGCGCGTCGTCAACGCCGGCGACGAGCTCGTCGATCCACTGTTCGATGGTGCTGTTCATCTCGTCGTCTCGCGTGTCGGTCTCCTCGAAGGAGACCGACGAGTCACTGGTCGTAGCCATTGTGTTCACCGAATCGAGTTTACCACGATTGCATCAGTTCAGAACGCGCCGCACCCCTCTGGGGCGAACAAAAACCGCCCTCTTGGTTAGCGGAGTTCGTGGGTCTCGTCAGCGAAGCCGACCGTGACGAGGTACTCGAGGAACTCGTCGAATCGCTCGACGTCACTGGGGGTGTCGGTCGCAAGGTGACGTGCCCACTCGATGGCCCACTGGAAGGCAGGATCCGTGCCGCCCTTGCCGTGAATGTACCACCACCGAGCCGCTTTGAGGACCACTATGGGATTCGTCGGCGGCTGTTCGCTCGCTAGACCACGGGTGATCGACTCGATTTCGTCGGGGACATCGGCGGGATCGATATCCCCGGACTGGGTGTTCGAGATATCGATTGGAATCTCATCGACTGAAACGTCGTCTGCAGTTTGTTGCTGACTCACGGAAAGTCACCTCTGGACGAAGGCTCACGACCGAGCCTCCGCCCTCTCCCGGGGCTCGAAAAACAGGTCGCTAAGTCACGCCGGCGGGATGTAGACGCTCTGCCCGCCGGCGATAAATCTGAAGCAGGTCATAGTGGTATGGTCTATATTTGACATATTTCAACAACCCTGCTGTATACAGAGGGTGTGTTCAGCACCTGAAATCCTCGACTCACTCCGAACGATACGCTGGTAGAAGATTGATATTTGACCGGGGAAACCCAGACGTATGCTGTTACAAGCGCACCCCGGTGGGCCATTCCCGGACATGGTCAGCCTGCTGGATATTGCTCTCGTACTCCTGTCTCTTGCTCTACTGGGGTATGTCCTGTACCGCTATACCCAGCCATAGACTCGCGCTGTGTATTCAGCACGCGACTGCTGTCAGTTACTAATAATCTCACGAGCGACTAGCCCGAATCTGCGTTCGTCAGATCACTCAACTACTGGCTGAACTGGCATTCGTTCGAGACGCCGATGACACGGAATACAGAGTGTCAGTAGATTACTCGGAATATCTGCATCGTCGACTGACCGACTTGGATCGTTGTAGAATCGTCGTCGTGGAATCCGGTGATGCACATGGAGATCACGCCCGAATTGGTCTCGGTGTGTTTCGCGGTCCATCCCACACTGGAGACAGGTATCGTTGTCACGGGCGATGATCTCCTCCCGAATCTGTGGCCAGTCCGAGCCAAACGGAATCGTCTCGGTATCTGATTGGCGGTAGTTCTCTAGATAGTCTGGATCGGCTGCCTGCAGTGCTGTTCGCCACGTTCCGAATACGCGCTGATACGGCTGGGTCGTGAATTTCCCGTGTTCAAGCATCTCACCCGTCGTCGGCGGGTGCCCCAACTCCTCTGCGAGGTCTCGCAATTCGGTCAATAAATCCTCCCGCGGAATTCGCCACCGCTCGTTCGGCTCGAAGCCAGCGGCTGTCAGGGCTTCGTTCCAGGAACTGAACCGCTTCTGGTAGATCGATCCGCTCCATTTTCCCTGATCTCGCATCTCACCCTTACGGGGAACGTGTCCCAACTCTTCGTTGAGTCTCTTGAGTTCAGCTATCAGATCTTCCTCGCTCACACCCCACGTAGAGTGGATTCCCAGACCGGCTTGCTCAAGAGCTTGATTCCACGTTCCGAATACTCGCTTGTATGGAGCCGCTGTGTATGGACCATCTTGGTCCATCTCATCCGATGTCGGTGCTCTACCCAGATCCTCACCAAACTCCTGTAGGGCAGTAATAAGCGTCTCTTCAGAGAGATTGATTTCAACGCTTGGTTCAAGACCAGCCGCCTGTAGCGCCGAATTCCACCCGCCGAATCGCTTACAGTATGTTTTCACCGAATACTCGCCGTGCTGTCTGTAGATTCGCTCTGATGGGGCCTCCCCGACACTTTCGGCAACCGCCTTGAGGTCCGCAAGGAGGTCCTCCTCTGGGGTCGGTGGTCGCCCGTCCGGTTCGTTTGTGCCTGTCTCCAGGCCAGCAGTCTTGAGTGCCTTATTCCACGAGCCGAACCGGGTTGCGTAGGTCCGTGCGGCATGAGGCCCCGAGTCGTTCATCTCATTCTGCGACGGGGGACGCCCGAGTTCCGCAGCGAACTCTTGGAGGCGATTGAGAAGTTCTTCGTCTGGGTAGAGCTTCTTGCCCATAATTTGGATGTGAGTGAATCACTCAGTTTGGTCCCCGCTTGGTATTTGAATGTCTGTGCTGGAGTCTGGACTCAAATCGGGGGCATATTGAACTCGCAGGGCCGCTACTGGCTGCCCCGCACCCGTTCAGGGGCCTGAAAAACCGAGGCACAGCGTTTTAACCAACCATAGGGAATTAACGCGGAGTGTGTTGGTTAAGAACAGAGCTTACTCTTCGTCCTCACGTAGCTCTTCAGCCTTCCACTTGAGCTGGCGAAGGATCTGCGTCCGATTCTGGTGAGCGTTCTCGTAGGCAACACACTCTTGCAGGGTCTCCATATCGGGAATCGTCGCGATACCGGCCTTGATCAATCGGTAATTCGGTGCTTCAAGACGTTTCTCGGGTGGGAATTCGTCGTCACTCCCGTCGCTAATCGTGGACTGTTCCATCTCAGTAGCCCTCCACCTCTCTAGGGCGAGAAAAACAGAACAGACGACTACGTCACTGATGCGGCGTCAGGCCATCGCCTCTTGGAACCGCTCACGCAGCGCGTCCTCTCGCTCTTCGAACTGCTCGACTTTCTCCTGCAGGTCGTCGCTGACTCGCTCGATGCTCGCCAGCGCTCGTTCGCCGGCCAGCGAGGCCTGCGATCCGTCGTCCCCGTCCGCCTCTAGCTGCTGCTCGTACGCCTGCTCGACGCGCTCGATCGTGCCTTCCGGATTGAACAGGATGTCGTTGGCGATGCGGACGTACTGATCGAGGGATGCCCCCTCTTTCCCCTGGAAGAAGTGGGTGAGGGCGTACGTCGCGCCGGAATGCAGCGTCCACATATCGATCTCGAACGGTGACGCGGCGTTGGCTTCTGCATCGCCGGCGGCACGCTCGGCTAGGTAGTCCGGGAAGCCCAGCAGGGTGTAGAACTCCGTGACGGTGAACGGAAGCTCCGAGAAGTCGAGGTCGATGTCCTGCGCGTCCCGGATGAACTCGAAGAGATCGTCGGCGACGAGTTCGACCTGTGCGAGGAGTTCCTCCCACCAGGTGCGGAAGTTCCGTACGTCGCCGACGTGCTTGATGACCTCCTTGTCGGTGAGCGAGCGCATCGTGTTCGAACAGTAGCCGTCCTGGGCGAACCCCTCTACGTAGACGGCGTGCTCGCCGAAGAAGTCGTAGCCCGACGTGACGCCCATCGTGATCGGGTCCGACCGGCCGGGGAGGCGCACCTCGAGGCCATCGAACATGATGTCCATGTGGACCTCGCCGCCGCCCCGGTAGCGTCGAATCTCGCCGAACATCACCTCGCCCAGCGGGGTCCCGTCGATGGTCTCCTCGCGGAGGACCTCCTCCAGCGGCCCGTAGACGTCGACCGGGTTGATGATCGAGTACGAGTCGGTCGGGATGTGAAATAGTGACTCCGTCTCGGTGTCGCCGCCGGCTTCTGCTTGTAACCGGGACGGCTCGACGATTGCGTTGAACCGCTCCGTCTCGACCCACTCGTCGGTGTACGGGTTGCGATATGCGACTGCTGTATCGACCGCCTGCGGGAGATTTCGAATCGCCTCACTGAAGCTGATTGGTTCGGGACCACCGTGTTGCTCGGCGTACCACTCGGGTAGTTTGGTGTCGGTTCGCCCATCGAGGCCTGCGAAGACCGTAGCTGTCTCTGGGTCTTTCATATGTACTCCGAAGGCGCGAAGCGTTCTGATCTGCGCCTCCACTCATCGAGGCGCAAAAAACGACGCTACGACTGTTGACACTCGTGAGCTTGGATTCGCTCTGGAAGCCCGACTTTTCCACAGAGCGGACACTCTACAAGTGGTGTCGGCGGGAGATTCTCCCACGCAGCAAGGGCTCCTCGGAGATGGGCTTTCGTCTCTGGCGACTCGGCGCTTTCGAGGGCACTGGTGAGGTGCCAGCGAAGCCGTTCTCTGTTCGTGAAATCGTCTGTATCGGGCGTCGGGATAGACTCGTCTGTCTCTCGCATTTGACTCACGAGGGGGTTACCCCTCATTCCCTCGTAGGGGGGAAGTAACACCCTCCGGCCCACCCCGCTCTGGTGGCTGTGTGGCGTCGACAATCGCATCCAATCGCTGTGGGGCGACGGCTTCCCAGATGAGATGATGCTTCGAACAGACTGTCACGAGATTCGAGACTCGATTCGCCTGTTCGTGGTCAAACTGCCCGTCGGGGCCGACGAAGAACTTCCGCGGAACCAAATGGTGGACAGAGATGTCTTTCCCAACCTGCTCTTGATGATCCGCTTGAGTCATCCCACACCACGGCGTTTGGCACTGGAAGTCGTCACGTTCCAATGCTTGCTGCCGTTTCCTCGGCCAATTTGGCCCGTATGGAATCTCTGAACGTTCCTGATAGGACCGTGGTTGTGAGAAGCCAGCTTCGTTGAGTGCTTCTTCCCACCCGCCAAACCGGTGGTCATACGTCCATCTGTGATACTCCCCAACCCGATCCATCTCCCCACTCGATGGCGGGCGACCAAACTGCTCCGCAAGGCGGTCAATCTCGTCCAGCAGATCCTGATCGGTGAGTCGGAATTTCCGATTCGGAGCGTAGCCAGCCTCACGAAGTGTCTCGTTCCAGCTCCCGAATTTGTTCTGGCAGACGCGCTGGGAGTACTCCCCGTGCTCGCTCATCTCCTTTGCTGTCGGCGGTTTTCCTAATTTGTCTGCGACACGCCGAAGATCGTCGAGGATTACGTCCGGGTCCGTTACGATCTGGTCGCGACGATGGACCGCGGTTACGTGGCCACCCAACTCGTTGGAGGTCGCAAACGACTCGCCGCAGTAGTCACAGATATGGTCGGTCAAAGCTCCGTCACCTCCCTCCGCGGTTCCCCCGTAATGCGTTATAAACTCTCGACCCCGTACTCAACTCCTGTTCCCAGTAGAGTTCGTAGAGGAGCGATTCGTCTCGCCAGGGGTACTCTGAATCGGTCATGTCTCGGTAACGGGGAGTGGAACCTCCCGTACCCCTCTCAGGGGGTAATAAATACTATCCGCCCGGAATCGTACTTGAATCTCAGCCTGATAAATAACCTACAGGAGGCCGGAAATTGCTCGATGACCTACCAACGTACTACGAGTGTTTCTATCCGTTCGTAAAATAATTCTGCGAGTCGTGCTGAATTCAGAGGAGCTACACACTGATATCTTCCATCAGAATTTATTAGCCGACGAGCGTTTTAACAGAGCAGTCTCGGTAACTTTCCAATAACTCGGAAATTATGACTGGAATGATAAATGGCCACTAAGCCAGTTATTCAACGGTAGCAGAACAGATTTTGAGTTCGTCGCTAACAGTAATCTCAGCGACGGCGTCGTCATACGTGATGCTGATCGTGGCATAGAACGGATCGTCGGAGCTGACCCAACCGGTTACGTCAGGGAGCACTTGCTCCGTCGCTCGCATGCTACTCGACTTACTGAGCGGAACTCCAAGTTCGAGCAACGCCTTCGTCACCTGCGGTTCGAACTGGAGTGCACTGACGATATCGACAGTAATGAACCACGAGCACGTCTCACAGGTCAGCTCCGCAGTCGGTGTCGAGTCCTCATCGAGGCGCTCCCGCGGCACAGTAACGCTGGTGATGCCAGCACACGACGGGCATTGCCCCGTGCGAGCCAGTCCAACGTGGTGCATCATCCGGTCGTAGAGTGCTTTGTAGATACCCTCGCCCTCGCGGACAGCGAGCCCGTTTTTCGGAAACCGGTACGTGGCTCCCCAGAACAGGTCACACGAGGGGCATTCGACGGTGAGAAACTCCTGCTCGTACTTCCCTCGGAGCCCGGACCCACAGTTCGGACAGGATTCCCCAACATCGAAGTCGGTCGGTTTCGACTCTGTTGGGCGGTTCGCAATGACCGCCTCGTGGAGTGCGATAGCGCTTGCCGTCGGGACGTATCCCTCCGCTATCTCCTCGATATAGACGCCGCGGAGCTTATCGAGGTGGTAGTTGAACTTCCCGCTGTCTTCCATATCTGCTGCTGCCATCAGTTCGGCGTACGAGAGGGTGCGCTGCTCTCGTACGTCCGACCGTGAATCCGGGTCCACTGGCGAGTATCGCTCGAAAAACGCGCGCAGAATGTCGAGCCTGATTTCGTGACCGAGCAACGCGAACGCCTCCTCTGACGCCGCTCCCTCGTGTTCACTATTCGTCATACAGACTCGTTGAACGGTGAGGCCATTGAGTGCTCCCCTCCGCGACGTGTGTGAAACATTCTTGTGAAGCTGGGCTCACAGAATGCTTACACACCTGAATACCCATTTCACACACAGTACCTACGGATGTCGAATCAAGCTACATCACCGTCTCTGGGCTCGCGTCTCCGCGAGCGAATCCGGTCCGTTAGCCCGTTCTCCCTGACGCTGCTCGGCTTGATCGGGTTTCTCGGCGATCTGTTTCCCCAACTCGAGATACTCAAACTGTTCCACCTGTTCTGGTTGTTCGCATTCTGGCCGTTCGTGACGATGCTGATCAGCGCCAACAAGCACTCCCTCGGATTCGGTGCCGAGGAGGCGGGGCCCCGAGACTGGCTCGAAATGGACAGCGGATGGCGGGGTACCGTTGCCTTTCTGCTCGGTATTCCACTCTCGTTTTTCAACCCGCTCGTGTTTCGACAGGACGCGATGCAACTCGTCGGGAGCGTCGTCGCTATCGGGAGACACCGTGGTTCGCTCCCCACTCCAGAAACCCACGAACAGTCCACGGACTATCGGCTGCCCGTCGAGGGCACGTGGACAGTCGTGAACGGGAGCCCGATCAAAGAGCACTCGCACTCGTGGTTCCCGGCAACCCAGCGTTACGCCTACGACTTCGTGATTACTGACGAGGAGGGGCGGAGCCGGCCGGCAGGCACGGACACGCGTATCGGGAACTACTACTGCTACGACCAACCGGTCTGCGCCCCTGCCGACGGCGTTGTCGTCGATGTCCACGACGGTGACCCAGAGCTCGGACGTGCTGGCGGGTTCTCCCATCCGTTCAAACGGAGTCTGACCGGGAACGCCGTCACGATCCGCCACGCGGAAGACGAGTACAGTTGTCTCGCCCATCTCGTCCCGGGGAGTATCGAGGTCGAACCAGGAGAGCCCGTTATGCGTGGCGAGCGGATCGGCCGGTGTGGGCATTCCGGGAACTCCGCGGAGCCCCACCTCCATTTCCAGGTCCAAGACCACCCGACGTTCGAACTTTCAGCCGGGTTGCCCGTCCGATTCGACGACGTCAACGTTGACACGCCGGGGGTGGACGTGGTTGAACAGACCGGCTGGACGGAACCGGACGGGTCGGGACGCTACATTCACGTCGGCCAGCGAGTGTCGGCTACCGATGACCCCCGAGGCGACGACGCAGTCGCTTCTTCCGAGGTGACGGTTTCCTCGGGACTTCATCGTGTGCGGATGCTTGGACAGTTCGCTATCGGCTTCTCTATCGGTGGCTTCGTCACCGTACTCGCGGGGGTCGTCGTACCGTCGCTACAGACGATCGCACTCGCGCTCGCAGGCCTTGCCGGTCTTGGGATAATATATCGGACCGGTCGCGGTCTCGTGGACAGTGACCGGAGCGAATCCGGGTCGTTCAGCACGGCTTGTGGTGTCGGCGTAGCGGCGGTTCTGGTTGGTGCGTTCGGCGTCTCGAATGCGCTTGTGGAACTTAGTGCATCCGGCGTCGGAGCGGGACTGTTCGTGACCGGATTCCTGTTGTACATTGCCGTTTGGGAGCGCGAGCGACGACATCTGTGTCGAGAGACTGTGCCGGCCGTCAACGGAGTGACCGACAAATGAGTGAAATCACCAGCAGTTTCCGAGAGGACTACGGTGAGACCGCGACCCGAAAGACGCCACCGACGTCCGTGCCCGCAACGGTAGGTGAGGGCAAGTGATGGATTGGATCGGAAGCGCCGAGTTCCACGTCTTGATGGTGGTTTTCGGCGTGTTGATGATAGGACTCGGGGTGCGTAGCTACCTTCACAGTCGTCTTTCGGCGTCGGAACTCGGGTTTGTACTCGTCGCATCCGTCGCTTGGATCGCCTACGCAATAGCCGACGCCGCAGCGTTTCTATCCCTTCCAACCGCGATCACCAGTCTGCTAACGGGGGGTCTGTCACTCCTGTTCATCGCGCTGTTTCTCTACTGGGGATACACACAACGAGGAGGCGAGGACGCGTGATCCGCTCATCTAGAGGAGTGCGTACAGGTACTCAAACGGGGGAGAGCCGGGTGAGTGAGCGGCGCATCGTGTGGAGACAGCTCGCCTCAGCAACGGGTCACCGACCGATGCCAGCGGGGCATTCCGGAACCGATGTCAGACGCGGGGGCAGTCCCCGTGGTTGTATCGCTCGTTCAGTGTCTCGGCTACTCAGGAGCATCCGCTGTGCGAGAAAACTGCGGACCTACTGCTGGAAGGTGTTCGCATAATGGAGTTCACGGTTCGAGGTACCCCGGTCCGGCTCACGAAAGGGACCGTTATCGTGGTGCTCGTCTGTCTCGCTGGGATCACGTACGGCGGGTACGACTACGTCCAGCAGTCAGAGGCAGTCGAGGATGCAGTGCCAGTCCAGGCAACGATCCAAGAGGCATCCGTGTCCCACTCGGAGAGCCGAGGGGCTTCTGATTACTACGTTCAGGTCGAATTCACCTACCAGTTTCAGGGAGAGGAATACACTGGTGACCAACTGTTCCCCGGCAGTTTCAGCCGATCGTACGATACCCGATCCGACGCGCAGGCAGCGATCGAGTCATACGACGTCGGTGAGACGGTCACGGGGTACGTCGATCCCGCAACCCCGAGTGAGGGCTTCTTGGAGCGACAGGCGATAACGAGCCCGTTCGAATTCGTCGCGCTCGGGGGCGTCGTCTTGCTCCTCACGACGCTTAACGCGATCGGTGCACGAAAACCGGGGGCCGAGACAGGCCTCCGGACTGGACAGAAACACGCCTCGGGGCGATATGAAACACTGTTCGGTGTCGAGCGGGACCGGGTCCACGGGCTCAGTACCCGACTACTCAAGATAGCGATTCTCGTGATACCAGCTTCGATGGTCGGTGTTGCGGGGGTCCTTCTCGTCACGGGAGCGGGGAGCGGTTCGCCGGTGAACGTACAGGTCGGACTGACGGACCCGGTCGGTCTACTGCTCGGAATCTTCTTGCTCGCGGTGACCACGCTGTTTGTCTCGATGGTGCTCTACAGCGTCTGGTCGTTCAGCGAATACCGGCGACTCCGTGAACGAATCCCGGAGCCCCGGCCGCCGAGTCCGTTCAAACATCCGACGCGACTCGTCACGATCTGTATCGGGAACTACGAACTCGATGCCTACGGAAAGCGAATTCAGAAGACTGGCTTCGCGTTCTTGGTCGTGTTCTTTGTCGTCGGTGCGCTTGCCCAGATGGTGCTCTTCTGAACGCAGACCCGCCACCTCGCAGGGACGCCGCTTCGTTGGGTCGGTGTCTCAGTTCATCCCCAGTTCCGGAGCCACTCCAGAACGGGTAGTGCAGCCAGCGTGCGAGAGCCGTGGGCGAGGACGAGAGTCAGGAGGACCGCGATCAGGATGAGGACGATCGTGGGCGGCAGGCGTAGGTGGTTTTGAGGCGTGTCGAGTGCGCTTAGCGGCGGTCAGTCGATGCGTATCGGGATCGTATTGACCCGGAACGATTGACTGTCTCGCAGCTGAGGAGTACACAAGGGGGAGGGCCTTGCGTCACAGCGGGGCCGCATGACACGTGGAGAGGCTCGGTTCTGTTGAAGATTTTGAGAGGTGAACTTCACAAGAGCTGGTGACAATACCCATGGATCTGATAGGTCGAACGTGCCGAAGTACGTTCGTTCCGTCGTCTAATCCACCCCAGCGAGTGAAAAAGAGGCGTCTCGTTGCATTCAGCCCTCTGTGCTTTCCACGAGAAGTGACGACCGCCGCCGATCAAACAGTGCCGACGAACTGTACCATCTCCACCAAACGCCCGAGATTGGCCACGAGAGCGCCTAGGCCAAGACTACCGAAACCGATGCCGAGAGCCAGCAAGAAGAGTCCCCGCGCACCCGTTCGCAGCCCAGTACGTGCTGGCGCATCGTTCGTCACTATCAGGCGCCCCTCCTCCGGCGTCATGACTGCATCTGCACCCACGAGTCCATCCTCCGGCTCTGTGCTTGCTTTCCCGACGACGCTCGCTCTTTCTCCGACACCGAGCGTCCCCTCCACCAGTTCGATGTATCTCTCGAGCAGGCCGGACTCCGTACGCACCGACGGATCTAGATCGAGTCTCGCTTCGTCCACCCGTTTCAAGAGTTCCTCACGGGTGACTGTCTCCGTTTCGTGGTCCAGTGACAGACTCTCCTCTGCGGGGTCGACGTATATCTCCGCCGTTCCATCGGAGATGACGAACGGCGTGTATTCGATGCCGGCATCGATAGTGGAGTCCCCGGTCCCCTGCACGTGGTGGTAGATTTTGTACTCGTATGCTACGCACGCTTCTCCCCGGATCGGTGATACGAGGGTGTCGTCTGACCGGGGCGGGCGAACGGTCCCCTGGACCCGAACGACCCCCTCGGTCGCGATAGACTCACGAAGCGACACCGAGTCGGTGGTCCATAATCGCCACCAGTCTCTCATGTCCGCAACCCCGCGAACCATCGCGGTCACCCCTATCACGGTCGCGATGACCCCAGCGGCTACGCCAGGCAGCACTCCGTAGACATCCAGTATGGGGACCCCGAACGGGACACGTACGAGAGCTCTGTCTACGGACACATCGGGTGCTTCCGTACTCCCGCTATTAATCCTAATGCACGTGTATCTGCACTGACGGAGCGCGAACTCTCCCGAGGCTTGGTGCCCGATCAGCAGGAATCGCTCGGCTGTTTCAGCGGCAGAAGTATCGAACGAATGGCTCCCACTGGGGAACGTAAACCGGGTTAAAAAATCGCCTGCGGAATTCGAAAGACGGCGGTTAGGTAGGACCCCTGATCGGAAACTGATGCTGTTCCAGCCCAAAGGTATTCGTATGTCATCGGAGTCTGAGAGGGGCTCACCGCTCCCCGATCCGGATGAGATTGCCAGACGGGCCGAACGGCAGCGTAGTCTGTACGAGGAGGCCGCCGAGAATCCGGGCCGGGTGGTGCCAGCGATGTTCATCTCGGGCCTGCTCCCGAGCTCGACTCGGCTCGACGAGCGCGTTGAACCGCTCCGTCTCGACCCACTCGTCGGTGTACGGGTTTTGGTACGCCACAGTCGTCTCGACGGCCTGCGGAAGATCACGGACCGCCTCGGCGAAGGTCACGGGGTCTGCATTCCCGTGACGCTCTCGGTACCACTCGGGTAGTTCGGTGTCGGTACGTCCATCGACGCCAGCGAAGATGGTTCTGGACTCTGGATCTTTCATCTCAGTCACCTCACTTCAGAAATCCTCGTCGACGTGCGACTGCATCGTCTCGCGCCCTGCGCCCCTCTCCCGGGCGCAAAAACAACACCACGTTAACCAACACCCGTCTCTGAACGGCGAGGAGTGTTGGTTAATCCAGGTCCAGTCCGCGGCTCGGATCAGATGTCGGAACTACTCAGATTCGTCTCTCCGTACCCGGACCTGCTCAGGATTTGGAACCCAGGGGTGTGCTTCCCAGCAATGCCGAGCGTGGCTTTGTGGTGAGTCGAACTCTCTACTACAGGATCCACACTCGTAGGTGGCATCGGGCCAAGGTTCGCTGACGAACATCGCTGTCACCGTCGTCGCCACCGGCTCGGGAGCCTCGTTCCGTGAAACGTACCTGTAGCCGAGAACCGTCCGTTGGCCCATCGCTGTTCGGGCGATCTCAGTGGGCTTGTTCTCAGGGAGATACACCCAGCGAACGAAGTTGTCGACCGATTTCTTAGCTGAGGGCTGGAGGATGAACCATCGCTCGTGGTCATCTCGGAACAGGTAGCGTTCGGTCCCCGTGTTTTGGAGGTATATTGGGTCACCCCTGCCGGGGACGAGCTGCAGTCCGAGCGACGGCGATACCGGTTTCAACAGCTGGTCGACGACCGAGGAATCGTCATCTGTCTGGCTGTCCGAATCTGGCTCCGCTACGAATTCATCGAGACTGGCATTCGTGGTCATTGGGACCACCTCCCGAGTGAGGCCTGTTCCCGATCGGACTCAGCTGGGACCTCGCAGAGAAACCGCCACTTCGGCTGCTCTCGGATCTGCTTATCGGGGCGATTTCCCGCTTGGCCGGGGTCCGTTTTACCGGCACAGTGCCAGCCCTTGTCTCTGAGCGCTTTGATCATCGAGCCGTCGAAGTCGGCTCGCACGAACGTCAGCAGGAGCCGAACGCCTCGTCGCTGGCCGTGCCGACGCACGAACCGTTCCATCGACCGGGCGAGGGCCGCAGAGGCGAGATTGGGGAAATCGACGCCGATGCAAATTCGTGCCGCCTCAACGATTTCGTCGCCCTCGAATCGCGTCCCGTCGTACTCCAGCGAGCGAATCAGCGGATAGCGCCACGTAATCGCACCTAGTAGCTGGTCCTGGTAACAGAGTCCGTGATGGACAAGATTCGTCCGGGGGACATCGTCCATATAGGAGTGATGTGTTTCGTAGATCGCGCCGGCGACATGGCGCGGGATCGATTCGATATGGACGCGCTCTGCGAACCGCAAACCGAGCGGCGCCGTGACCGGCTGGCCTTCCCGATGGATGGGACACGAACACCCCTCGGGGGTGGGCGTATACTGGAAGCCGGTACTCCGTATTTGGTCTAGAGAGTGTGTTTGGGTCACGAGTCGGTGTCGTCGGTGCGCTCCTGTCGGTCGTTGTATCGCTCCAGTTCGCGCCCGATTTTCTCGAGCGCCTCGACACCACGTTCGAGGAGGCGGTGGGTGGCTCGCGCCAGTCGAAGCGTCTCCATCAGTGCCTCCCCTCCGGGGGTTCGATGAGGTCGTTGCTCTCTTCTGCGAGTTCCCGGATTACTCGTTCTACGTCAGCATCCTCGGCAACCGTCCGATGTACGAGCGGGGCAGGATATGCACGGTCGCCCTGGCTGCAGAGAACGACCAGCCACTCGTCGCTTCCATCCCCGAGTACGATGTAGTGGTCGCGATCAGCGCGCTGGAAGACCTGCCGGTCCGGGCGAGAGACGGTTCGCCAGTTCTCGGGGAGCGTCGGTGACGGCCGTCCACCGTCGGGGAGCGCGACGACGTCGTCGGTAAGGGTCGACATCGCGGCGTCGATCTTCTCGCCGGTGAGGTGCCAGCACGCCGCTGCACCGTCGCACTCCAGCTGTGAGACCACCTGATTCCGGAACGCGATGTAGTGCTCACGGGCGACCTGCTCATCGTCGTAGTAGTCGAGCAGAAGTGCGCACGCGAGCTGGGCGGGGCCGCTACCCCGATACCCGATCTCAAAGCCACTCGGACTGTGATTGACGATATCGAGACTGCGGTCGAGGGTGAGTTCCTCATCTTCAGGAAGGCGAGTGACAACGAGCTCTCCCCGTCGACGCCGGCCGACGTACGCCGTCGTCATTTGAATCGCCCCCGTTCGTCCCGCTCGCGATCAGAGACGTCCCACTCGTGGTCGGTAGGCTTGATCTCGGACCCGAAGCCGTGTCGTTCGGCGTGTTCGGAGCGACTGAGTAGCTCGAGGTTCTCCGGTCTGTTGTCCCACCGGACGCCATTTTTATGATGCACGTGCTTGCCTGCGACGGCGTCGAACCCGTGCTCTGCCACCATTACGAGTCGGTGAATTCCGACGGAATCTGTTGTCCCTCGATAGTTCGACGCGCAGATGACGTAGCCACGGTCGGTGAACACGGCGGGATGCCGTCGCCGGTTCGGGGCCGCCTCGCGTGCGTCCCGACGAGAGATGTCGAACTTCTGCATCCACTTCGAGATCGTCTGTTGTGTACATCCCAGTTCCTCCGCAATCTTGACCGTGCTCAACTCCTGTTCCCAGTAGAGTTCGTAGAGGAGCGATTCGTCTCGCCAGGGGTACTCTGAATCGGTCATAGTTCGGTGAGGGGAGTGAATCCCCCGCACCCCTCTCGGGGGCAATAAACACTACCGACCGGAGTCGTACTTGAATCTCAGACTAGATTCGTCACCGACCAGAGCCGCTCCGTAGGTGAAATGGGTTACGGTGGGAGGTGGCGATCGTAGATATTCCGCCGATGCCCAACCGCCTCGACGATGAGGACCTCCTCGTCTCGGTCCCATGTGATGATCGCTCGGTAGTCGCCGGCGCGGAGCTTGTAGTATGGATAGCCGGTGAGCTTTTCGAGTCGGTGGGAGGTCCAGTCTTTCGCCTCGTCGAGTTTCTTCACCAACCGCTCTTGGGCTTCAGTGTCGAGACCCTCCAGTAAATCGAGTGCTTTCGGTGTCCACTCGACCTCAGTCATCGATTCCCAAGCGGTCCTTCACGTCGTCCTGCGACACCGTCTCGCCCTGCTCTCGCTGCTTGCGACTCTCAGCCAGGTGTTCAAGCGCTTCCTCGGACAGCTGCGTTGGCGGGTTGACAGCGTCTCGAAGCGCGTCGCGGATGAACTCGGATTTGTTCGCGTAGCCACGCTCCTCCCAGACGTCGTCGACCTGTGCCAGCAGCGACTGTGGCACTCGGACGTTGATCTTCTCCATTTCACCGTCACCGCCGGCGTCGCTGTCAGTGCTCATACGCTGTGATACGCTTGTATCACGTAAGTACCTTCGGTTGAGTACTCGGACTGTGGTTGACGAGGTCCAGACTGCGCTCGAGGGAGAGTCGCCGATGTTCCGAGAGGTTCAGGACGACGGCTTGGCCGTCGACGCGGAAGCCGACGTATTCGACTGCGTCTCGGTGAGCCTGACCTGGCGATGCTACTGGAACCGATTCCGAACTGGCCATAGGTACATTCCCGTTCATCGTTGCTCGCGGGCGGTTCGGTGACCCCCGCACCCCTCTCAGGGGTTCAACAAACAGGACGGCGTAGCGTTCGGCAACGTATTTGGCAGTTGCAACGTACTGTCCACATAATTGAGGATGGCTGTACTGGACGATCTCTCGGGGTTCGAGTTTGAGGACGTGATGGCGGACGTGTTCCGCAACCTCGGCTACGAGAACGTCCGCCAGGCCGAGAAGACAGCTGACGAGGGTCGCGACGTCCTCATGGAGGAGGTCGTCGACGGCAGGCGGCGCGCGATCATCGTCGAGTGCAAGCACACGGGGACGGTCGGGCGGCCGGTCGTCCAGAAGCTTCACTCGGCGATCGCGACGTTCGACTTCGACGGCCCCAAACGCGGAATGGTCGTCACGACCGGCCGGTTTACGAACCCTGCTCAGGAGTACGCCGACCGCCTCCAGCAGAACGACGACCCACACCCAATCGAGCTGCTCGACGGCGAGGACCTCCGGGAGATTGCCGACGAGATCGGCCTCGACCTCTACAACGGGCGCATCGAGATTCTCTGCGACGAGACGCTCCGCCCGTACGATCCGGCCGCCGACGTCGACGCGGCCGTCGCGGAGGCGTTCCGCGACATCGAGAACATCGAAGCCGCCGACCTTCCAGAACCGCACTCATCGGTGACGTTCCGCCCAGTGGTCGCGGTCACCGCGGACACGAACGCCGTCTTCGAGACGTCGGTGGGCGTCATCCACCGGATCAACGACCGGACGCGATTCGTTGCCCACGCCGAACGCGGGCAGCCGCAGGTCGTCGACGAGGACGTCGGGACGCTGGTCACCGAGAATCTCCACGCGACGGTCGACCTCGACGCCGAGCAGTTCGGAGAGGTGTTCGACGACGTCGAGGAGCGCCGGTTCGGACAGACCCAGACGGAGTACAAGGAGTGGGCCGTCGAGCGCCTCCAGCAGCACCACATGACGACGGTGACCTACACCGGCGACAACAACGTCACGTACCACAAGACTTGCGAGCCGAATCGTTCGGACATCTCCGTGCAGTCGATCGAGCCCGTATACCTCCCCGAGGTTCGGCACACCACCGACATCCAAGCGTACACCTACCCCTACGAGTACTACGCGGCAGGCCCGTCCAGAGTAACAGCCGAGGACGGCATCCATCGGTGCGTCCACTGTGACACGAGCGGCATCGATGAGACGTACACCTATTGTTCGAACTGCGGGGCCATCGCCTGCTCCAGTCACATCAAAATGGAGCGGCTGGAAGGTGAGCCGATCTGTACGGGCTGTGCGGTGACGGAACGGTTCGCGCTGAAGACGAAGTACTTCTACGACGAGGGGAATCTCGAGGCGTTCCGCGAGGAGTACGCCGACATGCCGCTCCACGAGAAGGCGATGGAGAACAAGTGGCTGGCCGGGGGAAGCGTTGTCGCGACGCTGCTGCTCGTGGTCGGACTACTCATCATCGGCGGCATCATCTGAGCGGGCTACGCGTTCACGCCGGCTCAGCGACCAGCTCTTCGAGCGCGTGCTCAAGCGGGCCGTGGAACTGCCAGCTGGCCCGCTCGAAGGCTTCCTCGGTCGGACCATCCCACCGGGGGAAGGCGGAGTGACCACTCACCTTGACGGTCCACTCGGAGGGGCCCTCGAACGGGTTCCGGGTCGGGAGTTCGACGACGTAGAGGTACTCTTCGTCGCCGTGAATGCCGTCGGCTGGGCTCTCGACGCCGTGTCCGAGCAGGAACATCGGCTGGTCGAGGTGCTCCATATTGTCCGGCTCGAGGAGATCCGAGGGTTGGTCAGCGTGGATCGTTCGGTCTGGGTCACCATCCAGATACAGGTCGATCGTCGAGAGCTTGTCGAGGAACACGAATGTCGCCGCTGTGTACCCCGGTCCGCGCTCGGCGCGAGTCGCATCGAGAAGTTCCTTTAGCTGGGAGAGATCCCGCAGAACGCTACCTGGGTAACCGTCTGAATGCCGGTACACCTGTGCGACGCGCTCGGCGTCGCCATCCGTTTCACGGGGGCCGCTCCGACGTATTCGAGTTCTACGATGTCTCCATTGCGTCGCTAAGCATACCTCAGAGATTTCTGTACCATCGAACTCCTCGTTCGCCACTTGGACAAGCGGCAATCAGCAATCGGTGGTGGAGGTGGTCTCGGATAGCCGATTCGGATCGGGGGCACACCAGCGACCGAGAGATGGCTCTCCAACATGAGAGCGGACGAGGGGCAGGGGTGGAATGTCAGACTCCAACACTACAGGGCGTGAACATGGGTGCGATGTCTGTCCCTGCCCACGTGGAGCTCTGTGTACACGCCAATAAACGCCCGACAACTCGTCAATAATTGGCGTTTCAGAGTTACTCCTCAAGCCGTCGGCCGCTGGTCCGAACCTGGTGAGGCGATGTACAGCGCGCAGTACGTCGAGACTCGATGAATATACTCAATTAGGCCCTGATTAGACGCCTGAATTCATGTGTTTGAGCGGTCGAGCGCGAGTTCCACGTTTCTGACTGCGCACTTGAGAACGAGTTCTCGGAACTGGCCGAACCACGTTCTCGCTCGAACGATCTCGCCGTATTTGCGCCGAAGCGCGAAAAACGTCGCCTCGATGTTCGAGCGTTGGTGGTCGATCGTATCATCAAGCAAGACATTGTTGGCGACGCCGTGCCAGCCGAACTCGCGGTACTTGACTACCGGTTTGACGCCCTATGACCGGAGTTTGTGGCGAAGCAGCTCCCAGTCGTAGCCTTTGTCGGCGGTGAGAATGCTCAGTTTCTCTAGGTTTCGCGTGAGCAGTTGCCACGCGATCTGTGAGTCGTGCGGTTGTTTCATCGAGCAATGTATATCTAGAATCGTACCAGTTTTACAGTCGATCAACGCGGTAGTTTTCACCGCCTTGAACGTGTAATTCGTGCGTTTCGCATAGTGCTGGCTCGCCGCGATGCGATCCATGCCGGTTGCGTCGATCGCCTGAATCTCGCCGGTGTCGTGCAGCTCCGCCGACAGCCGGAGGAAGTCACGCCAGAGCGGCATTTTGAGCTGTTGTATCCGGACACACACTGTGGTAAAATCAGGTGGCTGAGCCATCTCTAACTCCATGATTCGAGCGACTCGCGGCATTTCGTGTAGGACCTCGAGAAGCCGTCGGTACGGTAAATTGAGATACGTCTTGAGGCCGTGAATCGACACGATCACCCAGTCGGCGTAGCCGCCAGTACCCTTCTGAACGGGCGGGTTAGGAGTCCCGACGACGGCTTTTTGGGCCAGCGTTACGACGTGCATAGTGAAGCGGGCTAGCTTCGTTGGCACAACCGAATCTAACCCGCTTCACTTCCTAGTAAATTAGACATGTAGCGGAACCTTTTAGGAACACGATACTAATGGAGGTGCCGCTGAGCTACGCGTCTTTGAGCGTCTAAACAAGGCCCGATGATTGTGGACTCTATGGAAGAGATCAACCACCTCTTCGTTCACTCAACCGCCGACACTAACGTGTAAAGCTGAGTATAGAACCGCTAAACCGTATTTTGATGAGTGTCTAATCAAGCCCGTCCTTCAGAAGAGAACGGTGGACCAACCATGCTATTCCTATTGCCGTTCTACTAGAACATTATTGGTTACCCGAAGAACAACGGAGTCGTGTTGATTAACGACCTTACGCATAATCGTCACGAGTCCTCGGGAAGGATTGGATTTTGATGGGCGCTTCTCAAGGATTTCAAGCGTCGTGGAAAGTGTATCTCCGGGACGAACAGGATTCGGGAACTCTGCTTCGTCAAAACCGACGCTCCCTAGCAGGTGGCTTTCTCGAAAGAAACTATCGACGACTTGTTTCTGGGAGAGTGCAAAAGTTTGCAGTCCACTTGCGATTACGCCATTAAATGGCGTTTCCGCTGCGGTCTCTTCGTCAATATGGAACGGAAGCGGATCGTATTTCTGCCCGAACTCAAGGATTTCTTGCTTGGTAACTTCGACATCATCGGTTTTATGAGTTTCGCCGACGACGAAATCTTCGTAATATCTATTATACATATCAATTTTTCGTCTAGAGGAGACCGTTTTGCTTAGCGATCGTGTTGAGTTGGATCTCGTCAGTTCCTTCTACGATCCGAAGCACTCTAGCGAGATGGAGATGATCAACAAATGGATTGTCCTCTGATAGGCCGTTTGCACCGTGAATCTGGACCGCGTTATCCGCAATTTCCCAGAAAGCGTTAGTCGCGAACCAATGGAAGATTGAGACATCCTCAACGATGTCGTTACCCTGATCCAGATTCCATGCGGTTCGTAGCCCCCCAGCGTCTGCCATATACGTTTTCGCACGTCCTCGTGCATACATGCTTGACACCTGCTGGAACGACCCGATGGACTCTCCGAACGCTTCACGTTCTCGTGCATACTCCCGGCTCTTTTCAAGCAGATACTGGGAGTAGCCAACAGCTTCTGCTCCGAGTTCGAGTCGACCCATCGTCAATAGTTCCATTGCATCTCGAAATGCGCCATGCTTGGGGCCAAGAACGCGTGATTCAGGTACGGCAACGTCGTCCAGAAGGATTTCGGCTTGCCAACCCTCTAAGCCAATAGCGTTGTTGACCGAGCCGACTTCGAACTCGTCTCGTTCGACGATGAAACACGTGATACCATCGTATCGCCGATCGACCTCCGCCAGCGGCTTTGTCCGTGCCAGCACGAGGGCGAAATCGCAGAATGCCGCGTTCGTAATCCACTGCTTTCGACCGTTGATTATCCATTCGTCACCGTTCTTTTCAGCTTCGGTTGACATCGAGGGTGAGTCAGAGCCGACATCGGGTTCAGTTTGACCGAATGCAGTCGATTTCTTACCACGCACGACTGGCTTGAAGTACCGTTCGACCTGTTCACCCTCAGCAAGACCCAATAACGCATTTGGCCCCTCCGGCCCCTTGAGGACATACTCAGAGAGCCCTCGTCCCTTCGAAGCGACGTGGCGCTTCGCTGCGTACCACGTTATTTTTGAGACCCCTTGGCCACCCACCTCTTCGGGCATATGCATAGCATAAAACCCAGCCTCACCACTCTTTTGACGAATACTCTGGATTGCTTCGAGTATCTCATCAGTGGGTTGACCGTTTGCTCGTCGACCTAGGGTGGGATTGTTAAGTTTCGATTCAAGGTCACTTGTTAAGGGTGCTACTTCCCGCTCAATAAACTCATCAAGGCTGTTCAATACGAGCTGCGTCTCTTCGTCAACTTCGAAATTAATGCCTGTCATATCCCTGTTTGAATCTAGTCTAAGATGCTTTCAATCGAAGTACCGACCTTCGTACTGATTACGGATTACTTTCTTGTTGTTTTTCCCCACACTTGTTTTTGGAATCTCGTTAGTGAACTCAATTTCATCGGGGAGTTGCCAGTCCGCGAACCGCTGGGAAAGAATTTCATCGAGTTCTTCACGATCGAATTCGTCTTCGACCTCAACAAGTGCGAATGGGCGCTCTTCCCATTCCGGGTGTTCAAGGCCAACAACGCACGCGTCTCTGACATCCGGATGTTCGATGAGGAGGTTTTCCATGTCGACAGACGAAATCCATTCCCCACCGCTTTTAATAACATCCTTGATACGGTCAGTGATCTTTAGATATCCTTCCTTATCGATAACCCCAGCGTCTCCGCTTTTCCAGAACCCATCGTCAGTGAACGAATGTTCGGTTCGGTCGTCGTCATGGTAACTGCTTACCACCCATGGGCCACGGATGAGAATTTCTCCGGCGGATTCACCGTCGTGTGATAGTTCCTCCCCTGTGGTAGGATCGACTATTTTCATCTCGATACCCGGGACAGTCAGTCCCTGCTTGCGCCGCATATCGAGCTTTTCTTCCTCAGAGAGGTCTTCTTCAAGCGACGGCTTGATGTAGTTCATCGTTACCAGCGGGGTCGTCTCAGTTGCGCCATATGCATGGACGATCTCTGCCCCCGTGAGTTCTTTGTATCCCCGTATCATGTCCAGCGGCGGCTCTGTGGCCCCAGACATCATCTGTAGATCGTTCCAGTTCGGGATATCGTCGAGATCCCGAATGTAATCAAGCATCGGCATAAAAATAGCTGGTGCCCCGTTTGTTACGGTCGCATCCTCGTCACGGATGAGATCAACCAGCGGTTCGGGATTTTCCGCCCGATATCGGCCTGGGAACGCAAGCTTTGCGCCAGCGTACGTCGCAGCGTAGGCCAGTCCCCATCCTTGTCCATGGAACATCGGAGTGATTTGAGCGACTGAGTCCTCATGTGAGATACCGATGGAATTCGCCAACTGCATCGTGTGTAGGTAGATGTTCCGGTGGGAATAGTACACCCCTTTGGGACGCCCCGTCGTTCCAGTCGTGTAGCAGGCACTGTATGCCGATGTTTCGTCGATGTATGGCCAATCGTACTCCGGCTCCGCCTCAGTTAATATGTCTTCATAGGAGTACGTCGGCTCGAGATCGGTTTCGACCTCGTCGAGCTCGTTATCAGTCATGACGACGAATCCCTCTATGGAACTGACCTCGTGGGCGACACCTTCAGCGACTTCCAGAAGGGATTCGTCGACCACTAAGAACCGCGGTTCCGAGTGATTTAACACATACTGTAGTTGATCTGAATGCAGTCGGAGATTGAGCTGAAGGAAAACGGCACCGGTTCCGGGAATGCCGAAATAGCATTCATAGTGACGGTGGTCATTCCACGCAAGCACACCTACGCGATCTCCGGCCTCAACACCCAACTCTTCGAGGGCATTGGCCAAGCGCTGCATTCGTTCGTACGCCTCTCCGTAGGTGTACCGGAACTGGTCTTCACCTGTTCCTGAGACGATTTCCCGATCAGGAACGTTTCGTGCTGCCGCCTCGATGAATCTTGTCGTGTTGAGCGGATACTCGTCTCCACTAGTCGATGGGAATCCATCTATGACCTCCATGGATTCTTGTTATGTGCTTTCATATATATAGGTTCGGGGTGACAACCTATTCTGTTGTTGCCGATTGGGAAACAATTTTTAGAGGTGTCTAACGACAGATCTTTAGATAGGAATGTGAAACCGAATATCTAGTAAAAACAAAAAATCAGCGGTTACTGAGGATCGTTACTGTCGATACGCCGCCTTCACCTACAAGTGCGCCACCCGAGTTCTGGGCTAATCCAATAGACGGATTTTCAACCTGCCGGGCTCCCGCCTCGCCACGGAGTTGCCAGACGAGTTCACAAATCTGGGCCACCCCCGTTGCTCCCACCGGATGACCGCGTGACTTGAGTCCACCACTTGGATTAACCGGAGTACGACCATCGAGCATAACGTCACCACTCCGGACGAGTGAAGCACCTTCCCCTCGATCCGCTAACCCTAGTCCTTCGTAATGCATTAGCTCGCCGATGGTAGCCGCATCATGAACTTCGACAACATCCAGATCATCCGGGCCGATACCAGCCTCACTGTAGGCCTTTTGGGCCACGCGTTCGTCAAGTTCTTCACGCCAGAATTCGACCTCCTCAAGGTAATTGCCGCTCAACATTTCGGCAGCATCGACGTAGATTGGTTCTTCAACCAACTCTTCGGCGATTTCGCCGCGTGCGATGACTGCTGCTGCTGCTCCATCTGACATTGGACAGGCATCAAGCAGCCGGATAGGATCGGAGATTGGGCGGGATTCAAGGATGTCGTCGCGGTCAACGTTGAGCTGAAGATGTGCCCGTGGATTTTTAAGCCCATTGTCATGGTTTTTGACCGCGATGTCGGCCAATTCCTCGCGTACATTACCGAACTGATTCATGTAGGCATTAGCGCGCATCCCGTAGAGGCCCATGAACGTCATCCCCATTGCACCCTCAACTTCTGCGTCCGCCGCACCAGCCATATCTTTGAGAGTAACCTCCGTCGGGACACCAGTCATTTTCTCAACACCCATAGCGAGCACGATATCGGATTCGCCTGATTGAACTCTCTTATAGGCCTCTTGGAATGCACAGGTTGAGCTGGCACACGCGTTCTCAACTCGGATGACCGGGATACCTGTTACCCCTACTTCTCGGAGTATTGCTTGGCCAATAACGCTGGTTTGATCCTGGGCAGTAGTAGCGACATTACCGATATACGCTTCCTCGATATCATCTGGTTCAACGCTCGAAGACAAGAGCGCTTCACGAACGGCTCTGCTCCCAAACTCAGTTACGCGCTGTCCCTCCAGTTCGCCGAAGTCGGACTGGCCGACGTTGATGACAGCTACTTCGTTTTCAGTCATTGTTCTTCCTCCATGGGGCGGAACATATGGCCAAACAACGGTTCACCGGTCTCCGGATCTGTCTTGATTTTTTCAAGTACCAGTTCCACTTGGTCGCCAACTTCGAGTGATCTTTCTTTCCACTCGGTGAAGCGAGAGTAAACCTGTACGTTTTCCAGGTTCACAAAGCCGAATGCGTACGGTGGTTCGATTCCATCTTGACCAGTATGTGCAACGGTGTAGGTCTCGAGGTGTCCTGTTCGTGCAAGTTCGACATCAGAGACGTTGTCCGAAAGACAATTGCGGCAAAACGGCCGAGATGGAAAGACAACGTACTCGCACTCGGAACATTCGGTCCCTATCAGCACTGGATTATCATCGGCGGCAATACGAATCGACCCGTCAACGACGAGTCCCGACGACTCATTATAGTCGGGGTGCACCTGTCGCATACGCTCCCAAATTGATGCTGTGTATATAAGTGTTTGGCCGGTAGTCCGGTGGTGTAGTATCCATTGGTGGAACGCGCAGTCGCCCTGTTTCTGCTCGTTTTGGGACGCTATGCTGCTCTTTTCGAGAGACCGTGCTGAAGAGACGGGCCAGTCGGTGTCACCGACTGGCCCGTCACATCCTCGCAGGTGAAGTTCCCGAATTGTTGGGTGAAAATTACCTGAGGACGCCCATTGCGGAACAATTCCTTCATAGCTTCGTATCCCATCGTAAATCGAATGGTTAGCGGCAATGACACCAGCGCGTCGAGTCCCTTCTCTGCCTCTGTTTTATGCTCTCTAGGAACCACCGGAGATCTCACTTTCCACTACCTCACCAGACAGCACCAGGTAGTACTTCGAACGAGATTAAATCACCAGAACGCGATTTTCCTATGGTATTGTGAGTGGCCTCGGAAGAGCAATAGAACCACCAATGACCGATGAAGCATCAAAGACTGGGGAAAATTATAACAAGGACGATGGAGACGTCTTAAGCACGGTGAAAAAATGAGTGCGCCACTAACCGAAAGTGTAGAGACTGTGACAGTCGTCGGAGGCGGAACAATGGGTCATGGTATCGCTCAAACCTTTGCGATGTCTGGATACGACGTTACGATTATCGACATCAACGAGGACGTCTTGAAAACCGCTCTCGAAAAAATCGAAGGAAGTCTCGAGAAACTCACTAAGGATCCGGATGCCGTATTAGCACGGATCAAGACGACGACGTCAGAGGAAGATGCCTACGGTGATGCCGATCTTGTCGTCGAAGCAGTACCTGAGAACATCGACTTGAAACAGGATGTTTTTAGTACGATCGATGACCACGCACCGGAAAGAACGATTCTAGCGACCAATACTAGTACTCTCCCGATCACCGAAATTGCGTCCGCGACGGATCGGCCGAGCAAGGTTGTCGGCCTGCATTTTTCCAATCCAGTTCAGCTTATGGACATCGTCGAGGTTATCCGGGGTGAGGAAACGGCCGACGATATATTTGAGGCGGCTGAAACGATCAGCGAGGCGATTGGCAAGACCCCAGTTCTCGTTGAGAAGGATATCCCCGGATTCCTTATCAATCGGATCAATCTCCGATTCTGGCTTGAGGCAGTTCGTCAGGTTGACCAAGAGGGGCGAGACAGGAAAACAATAGACGCCGCGATCCGGCGGATCGGCCTTCCAATGGGACCGTTCGAGGTTCTCGACTTCAGTGGTATAGATGTCGCTACCATGGCTGCCCACTCGATGCAAGAACGAGGAGTCGACCTGCACATCCCCGATCTGCTCGAAAAAAAAGAGGAGGCCGAGAATTACGGTATGAAGACCGGTGAGGGCTTCTACACATATCCTGAACCAGGGGAGTATTCACGTGTTGAGATTCCACAGGAGCGTCGCCATGACTTCGATCCGAAACATCTAGTCGCGCCTGCTGTAAACGAAGCGGCTTGGATGCTGGCGAACAACGTGACCACGAAGTCAGAGATCGACAAGGCGATGCAAATCGGAATGAACTGGCCGCGAGGCCTCCTCGAGATGGCTGACGAGTACGGGATTGACCGACTTGTCGAGACGTTGGAAGAGTTGCATTCCCGGTCGGGTTGGGATGAGTATGAACCCAACCCATCTCTTCATGAATCGGTGGCGAACGGGGAACTCGGGCAGAAGACAGGAATCGGCTTCTACGAGTGGGAATACGAGCAGGCGGAGTTCGAGACGGTTAGATATGAGCGACGTGAATACACTGCATGGATTACGCTCAACAGACCAGATCGACTCAACGCGCTTGACAAGTCGAGCTGGAACGGTCTGAAGGCCGCTCTCGAGAAGGCAGCGAATGACGACAAAGTTCGAGCGACAGTCCTCCAGGGAGCAGGACGAGCATTCTGTGCTGGCGACGACATCGCGGAGATCCAAAGCCTTGAGTCGACAGAGGATGCCAGAGAAATGTTCGAAGAGGTCGTAGGCCCGACGGTACAAACGATTCGCGATCATCCGAAACCGGTAATTGCAGCTGTTGAGGGAGCTGCTAACGGCGGGGGGTGTGAGCTCGTTCTACTTTGCGATCTTGCAGTCGCCTCTACGAACAGTAGCTTCGCGCTTCCAGAAGGACAGATCGGGGCGCTCCCACCAATTGGACTCACATACGGTCGGATGAGTCTCGGAAAGAAAGAGATCATGGAAATATCGCTGACAGGCGATCAATTCACCGCTACTGAAGCGGAATCGATGGGAATCGTCAATTACGCAGTTGATGAAACGCAGGTAGAAGATATCGTTCGTGAACTCGCTCATTCGACGACTGCATCGGGACCGAAGTCTGTTAGGGAAATGAAAGACCTATGGACAGAGATGGAAGACGATCTGCTAGAAACGTGGTTCGACGAGGCGATGGACCGGCTCGTCAAACGGACGCAGTCGGAAGAAGCTGAGAAGGGACTCTCGGCGTTTCTCGAAAAACGCGAAGCGGACTGGAAGCGATAGAAAGGTCCCGACGGAACTGTACGAATATTGATTGGCGGATACTAACGAATTCGGTTTCGGCAAATCGTTGGATAGCGTCTGCTTCTACCGTTAGAACTAGGGAGATGAAGCGGGAAACCGCCGCTGATTATGTCAAAGATCCCTGCTTCACAAAGAATGTTTGGAAAGTTCCGCGAACTCACCTTGATGTGTACGGTTCACACATCAGGCAGGCGGTGGCATAGTGAAATTAAGCTACGTCCGGCGATTCACTACAGCCATTTTAACTTATACCACTAGGCTGGGTTGGATACCACGTCAGGTCGTATCCCCTTCGTTTTACTAAATGATTGATCACGCATCGCCTAGTGGCAGCGAATAGGCTCACTACAACAACGGCCGGATCCAAAATTGTTGATATCGTCAACACTGGCTATAGTCGGATGATGGCCCTATAGACTAACAATAGTAGCTTTGTTATTCTATGGCCCTAGATGGGGGATTCCTAAAGCCTCCAATTGTCGATATTATCAACGTCTACGAACGTGTCATAGAATTCATCTCATAGCTTCACACAGCCCGGTTCGTTTCCTTGTTCGGAGGTGGTGATTGCAACAACGAGTCGGAGACACAGCGCAAGGAACACCTCTGTTCGTGCGTGGACGCGGCCTCGAGCACGCACATGCCCGAGGCCAGAGTCTTTGGCTATGTCGTTGGTTCGTTCGACCCCTGTCCGGTTGTCGTACGTCTCGTCCAAGATGGATTGTTTCAGCTGAACATCCTCGCTGTGTTCCTCGGTTCGGTCTTCGACCCTGTGTTCGATGTCTTTCAAGTCGTCAATGTTTCGCGGATTGTAGGGAGCAATCGGCACGACCCTGCGTTCAGCAGGTGGTCGTGCCAATCGAGGATGTCGTAGCTGCTGCCTCAAGCATCCTGACTGGCGTATTGATGGCGAGCGCGCCACGTGTGATGTGCATCGCCGTCTCTTAGTCTGCTTGTTTAGCCTGTTTGAACTCCGCTGCTATCGGAATCCTTGCACCGGTTGAGACGATTGTACACCCGAAGCTGTAGTAGTACTCTTTGGCGGTTGGATCGTAGTTTCATGAGACAGCGTCGTTGTACTGGATCATCTCGATGTGCGGCGAATTGGTGGAGTACGTCGAGTCGGGCAGACCCCGAATGCCGGCCTGCTCGACGAGCCTGTCGAAGAAGTCGTCGATAGCGTATTTGGGATTAGTGAGAAAGCCATCCGTGTTCGGTTTAGCTGAGAAACCAAGAGACTGCGCTCTACTGACGAAGTTATCGGCGTAGACCGCGTGGGGAGAGGTTGTGCTGAAGGAACTCTCCCCGGACCTCATACGACGGCGGCTCACTTCCCTGTTTCCAGCCGAACGTATCGAAGACATCGCGCGCGAGCGCGATGTCGTCCAACGCCACCGGACAATCGACATCACGATGCTCGTTTGGACGCTCATCATGGGCTTCGCCGTCGATGGCGAAGCCCGTACCATCGCCGGATTTCAACGGGCGTACTCCGCAGCAACCAACCAGACCGTTGCCCGCTCCAGCTTCTACGACCGGTTCACGCCGGCACTCGCAGCACTGTTGAGCGACCTCCTCGAGCACGCTCTCGAGGAGGTCGCGGTTCCTCACACGATCGCGCCACAGTTCGAGCTGTTTCGAGAAGTGCTGATCGCCGATGCAACCGTCTTCAGGTTGCATCGGCTCCTCAACGAGTTTCCGGCGACTCACGCGGATCAATCCGGCGCGAAACTCCACCTCGTGCAGAACGCGACCAAGCAGACGATCGAGCAGTTCCAGCTCACCGATGAACGCACCCACGAGAGCAGCCAACTCCGCACCGGGAGTTGGCTGCGAGGGCGGCTGTTACTGTTCGATCTGGGCTTCTACAGTTTCCGCCGGTTCGCGTTGATCGAAGAGAACGGCGGCTTCTTCCTGACTCGGCTGAAGTCGAACGCAAACCCATTGATCGTCGGAGAGCGGCGGAAATGGCGCGGGCGCGCCATTTCCTTGCCAGAGCGTCGTCTTCGGGACGTTCTAGGAGATCTCAGTCGGGAGATTATCGACGTAACCGTGGAGATCGAGTTCAAACGGCGGGCATACGCTGGGAAGCAGTCAACCGATTCGGTGGAGTTTCGCGTCGTCGGTGTCCGCAACGAGGACACCGACGACTACCACCTGTACGTGACGAATCTACCCGATGAGTTCACTCCAAGGCAGGTCGCAGCGCTGTACGGGTTGCGGTGGGAAGTGGAGTTGCTGTTCCGGGAACTGAAGTCGCTGTATGGGCTGGAGAAGTTCCAGACGAGTGATCCAGCAATCGTTCACCTGCTGGTGGTGGCGGCTCTGCTGACGCTGACGGTCAGCAGAGCCTTACTCGGCGTGTTTCAAGAGCTATTCCCGGAGACGGTGTTTCCCCGCGAACGCTGGGCGAAGACCTTCCGGTCTGTCGCCCAGATCATTCTCGAAGATTTGGCCCAGTCGTTCGGACATCCACCGCCGAATCTGCCGGAGTTGATGTTCCGTGACGCTCGCCAGCCAGAGAAATCACGCCTCTTACTCGGCGAACGAGTGGCTGAAGCCTTCATGAGGCGATCCAGTGCTTAACCGAACACCGATGCGGGTACATCATAAGACCGGTGGGACGGAGCATTGGTCGACAGCTGTCATATCACCAGACACTGCTACTTGCTCCGAGAATATCCTGTGCTGACCCCGACTAGGTAAGGATATATCACTTGCGGAGGGTTTCAACGGAGCCGTATATGTGTATGTGACTAGTATAAGTCCGTCTGCTGGGTAGTGTTCAGATAAGCTGATTCCATGCGAAGCTGAACGATCTGAGCCAGTCGTCGGCAGTTTCTGCTTTGGCGCTGCTGAAACAGTTTGAGAAGCAGAGAGTTCGACGTTTTATCTCTCTAAAGACACGTTCGACAGCATTCCGATTTCCATGTTTCTCGTATCTGAAATCGAAGCCGTGACGCTGGCACGCGTCTTGTAACGAGTGCGAGCCATCGACGAGAAACACGGCGTCGGAGACGTCGTGTTTCTCGGAGAGGTCCGTCAGAAATGAATGCGCGAGAACCTTCGTTGTCGTCGGTTCAAGCTTTGTATGTAGCAATTCGTTTGTTTCTGGCTCGACGGCAGCATACAGCCAATATTGCTCATCATTCAGTCGGATCACAGTCTCGTCAACCGCAATGTGATCCGGGCACCGACCGGAGTCGGGCTGTAGATCGGCCTTGTGAACCCAATTATGAATGGTGGACCGAGCGCGTTCGACACCGAATACTTCAAGAATAGATACAGTATTCGAAAGCGATAGACCAGCAAGATGGAGCTGAATACTGAGCTTCATCAGCAGTCGCGGTGTCGCTTCTCGTTCAACAAACTCTAAGTCGATCTCGTCTAAACACCCGTTGAGGCGGTCGTTTTCGGGCATAGATCACTCAGAAAACGAACGCCTCATCCTTCATCCTTATCTGAACACCGCCGTCTGCTGTTACTAGATATTTATACCCCATCTAACGTTTGAACTCAAGTATCTCAACACTATCTTGTCGACATTACCAACAATTAAATACTCACCATTGATAGACTCACACATGACTCCCTCAAACTCGATAAAGTCGGTCCGAACCGCATTCGATATAATCCAATTACTCTCGGCGTCCGGCAATCTAACAGCTACGAAGATTGCTGATGAGTTAGAGATGAACCGAAGTACTGTCCACGATTACTTACGGACCCTCACAGAGGAAGGTTATGTCATCAACACGAATGGGGAATATTGTCTGAGTCACCAATTTTTGAATCTGGGAGGAAATCTGCGAAAAAGAAATGAGTTGTTTCGAACGGCTAGGCCGGTACTTAGAGATCTCGCTACCTCAAAAGGTGCACCAGTAGTATTGACCATCGAAGAACGTGGATACGGTGTTGTCCTTTATACGGTAAGCGGAGAGAATATGCAGAATGCACTAACCCACGAGGGAACACATTTTCTTCTTCATTCAGCTGCACCTGGAAAAGCGATTCTCGCCCATTCCCCGGAAGAAAAAGTAGAGAATATTATTGAATCGCGGGGGCTTGTAGCGGTGACTGACCAGACTATTACTGATGAAGATGAGTTACAAAGCGAACTGACAGACATAAGAAACCAAGAATATGCAGTTGATCACGAGGAGATTGGTATCGGATTACAAGGAATAGGAACAGCAATCACGGACTCAGAGAGTGGAGAAGTTACGGGCGCAATATCGATGTATGTCCCTGCTAAGAATTCACACCAGAAGGATATTATTGACTCTTTGTTAGAGGCCGCAAATGTTATTGAAGTCGAACTCCATTATCAGTAGTTCACATCGTCCCTGATGGCTGACACGATCTCCCAAGGAAGAGAGGCGAGATCCTCCCAGAGACTTGGACGATGGACGCGGAGACGGTGGTCTCACAGTAGTGAGAGCACAGCCCTCACATGCGAGAGTCGAAGGGGTCGCTCTCCAGAGAGCCACAGCTGGGTGCGGAGTGACCGAGCCCCCGTCCAGTAGGCTATACATCACAGGAACCCCGACACCATTGGTCGATACTTCCCACTTCCGACGAAGCATCTCGTCGAGAGCGTGGTTGATCCACCTCCGGAATACCTCAAAGCAGACGGGTAATGCTCGCCCGCTCCAGCGGGCAATCAGCCACAGATTCCGCAACAGGAAATTCACTATAGTAGCGATTAGAAATAGTTGCTTACTTTTGGAATGGAGAGTTGGTCAAGAGCTGTATCAATCGCAGTCGTCAGCTCGTCGAGTGAGTCAAAGAAGCGGTTGCTAAGCGACGCTTGAAGCTGTCTCCAGCACTCCTCGACAAGATTCAGCTCCGGCGAATACGACGGTAACGTCACGAAGGCGAGATCGTCACGGGCCGCCAGGTCCGTGACGGGCTGACGCCTGGAAGTATGGCGCACAATCCAGCACCACGAGCAAGTCATCTTCGAATTCTTGGCATAACGCTAAAATGAAATGTTTCGCGTGTTCGGCCGTGACGTACTCGGTGAACCGAGAGAAAAAGCGATCACCGTCCTCGGTGATCGCGCCCAGCAGACACGTCCAATCACGTTGGCCTGAAAGCTCGACCGAGGGCCGCGTGCCCTGCGGAAACCACGCGGCCCGCGGCTCAACTTGCACAGATTTCTTGGTTTGGTCGATACAGACTACGGTGGCGTCCATTTCCCGCCGCTTTTTTTGAGCTTCTCGTGAAACGCTTCTTGCTCGTTGTCGTCGGCTTCGGCGGCTGAACGGCGTGGTTTCTGGTAGCTCAATCCCGCTTCTTTCAGCAACCGCCGACAACTCGGGATTGAATACTCGACACCGTACGTTTCTTCGAGATACTCTTGGGCAAGCGCCGGCGTCCACGCCGGCGCGTCGATCCCGACCTCTTCAGGTGGTTCGTGAACGGTTTCTTCGAATTTTTCTTGCTGTGATTCTGAGAGTTTTCTCTTTCTCCCAGTTCGCTTATCGTCAGAAACGGCTCGCTCAAGCGACTCGTCAGTGTCGAGTCGCGTGAGCCAGCTGTAGATCGTCCGCCGCTGAACATCGTACCACTCGGATAGCTCGGTCTGAGTTACACCGTTCTTGTACGCGATTGCGGCTAAGAGCCGTTGTGTCGGCTTTTTTCCGTCCACATTGTCAAGAGCGTCTTGCAGTTCCTCGACAGAGATCTCGTCGAGATGTTCCACTATCTCTTACAACAGTCTCCGAGCAAAAAGTTCTAACGGTTACTATAGTTACGTTGACGTGCAGCTCGGCGTTGCCGTTTCGGAACAGGGCTTCCGCCGTCCCAATCGTCCATGCATCGCTTTCAAGTGCGGTCTTGAGAATGTCGAGATGAGCGTCGTCACCATCGAGGACGCCCTTGACGTGCTTGTAGGGCTTCGCGCTGATCCGGAACGCCACGTCGCCGTCGTCGGTAAGGAACAAGTTGTACCCCTCCTCGTAGTTCGCCCGGAGCGGGTACGTTCCATCTTTGGTGTGGCTGGGTTTGTTGTAGTCGTCATACTCGTAGTAGTTCTCCATCGCACCGAGTGCTTTGGCGACGACGCGCTGTATCGTGTTTTTCACGAGGCTGGCGTCCTCGGCCACGCGATCGGGGATGGCGCCCCAATCCACACCTTTCTTAGCGAGTCGGATAGATTGGTTGTATACCGACCTCGCTTCGAGGGTGGCGTCGTACAGCAGGATCTCATTGTCGCTCTGGATGTCGAGCTGGAAGTCCAGCGTCTTGATGAGAGCCTGTGAATCAGTCATTCTTCGTCTTGTTTGGTTGGTTCTGAGGTACGGACGACTTTCACGTCAGCCCCACGCCAGCGTTTGGGGACGGTGACGTGGGCGCTGTTCCCGAACTCCTTGACTTGGCCGTCGAGAACTTCCTCGCCGTCGATTTGAAATCGATTCGCCATATCGATGTATATCTTTTGGATATACTTAATTGGCTCGGTGGCTGACCCTCCATATATGTGAGAAGCAGACAAACCACGCACACCCGTTCCTTAGCGGAATGTACGGCCTTCACTCTCGGAGTCAAGCCCTGAGTTACGGCGTACTCCGCCCGTAGATGATGCGTGAGGGGGCTTCGTACCCACAGTCCGGGCAGTCGTACCACCGCTGGACTTTCGCTCCGTCTGCCGCTTTCTCGCCGACACGAACGTCCTCGTTCGGACACTCCGGACAGCTGAGGTCCGGAGCGGGACGCTCCCGGAGCTCGTCACGGAACGCCGTCGCGTCTTTCGTCTCGTACCCCCGCGACCACACTGGGTAGCCGTCGACGAGGATTGCTCCACGCCATTTGTACCGATACGAATCTGGCGCTCGATGCAGGACGGCTCGCGCACCGGTCTCGGTGTTCCGATACGCGAGCGTCGGCGAGCGGCACTCGCGTCGCCAGTTGGTGATGCGGGGCATTGTTCAGAAGTGGACGTCAGCGGGCACGATCCAGAGCTCTTCACTCTCCTCGAGGAGTCGATCCAACTGTCCACGGTGGCGAATGCCGGTTCCGTGTTCGGTGTACAGGAAGATCGTTGGGCCGTCGTACGCACCGACCTGGTGGAAGGCGTGCCGCGCGAGGTCCTCGTCGCGCATGATCTCCTCGTCGGAGAGCTCCTCGATGGCCTCCTTCACCCGGTCGAGATTACGCTCGAATTCCGCCTTCGTCGCCTCCCAGCCACGCTCGAGGAGATCCCGGCCGTCGTCGGAGTCGACGGGGGCTGCCGTCGGCAACTCCCCCCATCGCGCCTTCCCCGCAACGGACGTGTCCTCCTCGTCGAAGGTCACATAGTAATCGAAGACGGCGCCGGCGTGTGGGTCCGCGCCGACCAAGCGGTCGAACACTGACTTTCCGGTGGCCAGGGCGTCGTCGTGCGTCGATGCCTCTACCAGTGCGTAAATTACCATGTGCATCTCGAACACCTCGAAACGCCGACGCACCGGGGGTCGTTGCTCGCTCCAGCTGCGCCGGCACCCATCGCCGGCGCTCGAAAAACCTGCTCGTGACCGCGGATTCTCAGGCCTCGTCCGCTCGTTCGACAGTGATAGTCAGGTCGCCCGATTCGTAGTCGGCCTCGAAGTCGACCGCGAACGCGTCCGACTCGTAGGCGGCGTGGTAAGCACGGTGGCGTTCGAGCGAGCCAGTTGCCTTGAAGTGGAAGAATGCGGCCGCCGTGTAGGGCTTGCTCTGTGTTTCGACCTGCGACTCGACGGATGCGGGGAGCGCGATCTGGGGCGTCTCCGTGTCGATACTCCCAGCGAACTCCTTCGCTTCCTCGACGGTTGCTTGCGAATGTGCCGGTGTCTCGCCGGTGAGCACGTTCACCGGGGTTTCCGTCTCGTCGGTGAACAGGACGTCTTCGAAGGTGTGTGTCCCGAGGATCGCCTCAGCATCCAACTCGCAGTCGTGAAACGGGTCGTCGTCTGAGGTCATCGAATCACGAGCCTACGGCGGGGCTCACCCATCCCGACCCCTGAAAAACAGTATATTTCTTTCTTTAGAGAGGAAATCTTCGTACTTCACCAAGTGACTTCGAACCGTGCTCCACCCTCGGAACTTCCCGTGATGTTGATCTTCCACCCGTGCGCTTCGACAATTTGGTGTACTATCGAGAGTCCATAGCCGGTCCCCTCTTGATTCGTCGAATAGCCGTGTTCAAACACATCTGATCGGACCGATTTTGAAATTCCTGGTCCATTATCTGCGACGTATAGACCCGGCCCCTCGGAGAGAGATCCCACACGAACTGTGACATCCTCGCCACCGTGATCGATTGAGTTCCGAAAAAGGTTCCCCAGCAGCTCTTGGAAGCGGCTCTTATCCGCAGTTATTGACCCGAGTTCATCGTCGACCCGTAACGTAGCCCGGCGGGTTTCAACGCTATCCCATGATTCGTAGATGCAGTCTTCAACATCAATTGACTCTGTTTCACCAATCGAGCGACCCGCCTTGGACAGTTCCAGGACATCCTCTACCAGATCATCTATCCGAGATAACGACTCTGAGACTTTCTTTAGTTCCGGACTCTCGTGGTTCTCTTGAGCGATTTCGGTGTAGCCTTGGGCAACAGAGAGTGGATTTCGGATGTCGTGTGTGAGAATGTCAGCAAACTCGTCCAACCGTTCTTTCTGATCCTGTAGCTGGTTCTCCCGTCTCCGTCGCTCCGTGATGTCTCGAATGATGCCCGTAAAATACCGATCACCGTCGTGTTCGTGTTCACGAAGACTGATCAGCGTTGGAACCTCGTGTCCGTCCTTGTGAAGCGCGGGGAGTTCTATCCCGTCCCAGTCGATATTTCGCTCACCAGAGTCAACATATGATTCAAGAGCTGCGGAATGGACGGGTTCTAGACGCTCTGGAATGATTTTCATTTTAGAACTTCCGATCAATTCGTCAGGAGAATACCCGAGAATATCCTTAACAGCCGGATTCGCATAAACGATATTGCTCTGTTCATCGATTGTTAGCATCCCCTCGGCTGCGTTTTCTACAAGCGTCTGATAGAAATCGTCGCCGTTGACAAGCGGAGGAGGAGATTCCATCTTCAGTTTCCTAATAGTGGTTCCCGGTTAACGCTTGTTCACATTGTTGTTCTCTTCGTGGGATTTGCCTTTGACCCAAAATGGAGATCCGCCGAGGACTACGAGTCGGTGATTTCGAATCGGACTCCATCAAGGTGCTTTCCACCTTTGATATGAATTTCCCACCCGTGGGCGAGCACGATTTGACGAACACTTGCCATCCCCATCCCGATACCTTCTTCTCCGTTCTTCGTCGAGAACCCCGGTGTGAAAATCCGGTCCCGAAGTTCGGGGTCGATACCGGGACCGCTATCCTCGTAATAGAACCCGGATTCGAATTCTCCTATTTGAATTGTAACGTCGTCGGGACCGTGTTCGATTGAATTGCCCACGAGGTTCTCGAGCATCCGTTGGAGGGCATCGGTGTCTGCCTCGATCCGTGTCCCTTCTTCGACCGTTACTGAGGCGGTCTGTGGCGGATCGACCGCAGTCCAAACGTCGTCCAGCACGGATTCCAACTCGATGCGCTCCGTTCCCGAAACGATTTCTCCCGTTCGAAGCGTCGTCACGAGATCATCGCGTAACTCGTCGACGCGGTCGATCGCCTCAGCTGCCTTTTCGACGTGTTCCATCTCTCCTGTCTGAAGAGCTAATTCCAAACGTCCTTGAACCGTTGAAACCGGGCTTTGGAGGTCGTGTGAAACGAAACTCGCGAATTCATCGAACTGCTCGTTGCGTCGTTTCAATTCGCGTTCTCGGCGCCGTCGTTGTGTGACGTCTTTCGCGGAGACGATGATACGGGAGGCAGTTCCGTCATCGTCAGTAACCGGTCGGAAATTCCCCTCGACAGTGGCCTTTCCACCGTCTTCTGTCGGGTGATCTGCCTCGTACTCGACGTACTCTCCGTCGGCTGCCTCAGCGACCCACTGTTTGACCGCCGCTCGATAATCGTCGGTCCACCAAGGCGTTTCCCAGAACGGGTTGCCGACGATATCTTCTCGTGATGCGTCGACGTACTCGAGCGCTATTTCGTTTATGTCTTCAACTGTGCCGTCGGTGTCAAGAAGACCGACGAGGAGGTTTGGATCGTTAAAAATCGCCTCAAATTGGTGTTCCTGCTCGCGCAAAGTCTGTTCACGCTCCTTTAATTCGGATATGTTACGCCCTTCTGGAATAAGTAATGTGACATCGCCGTCGTCGTTGGTTACCGGTCGAACGGAGAAGTCGACGAAGGCCTCTTCATTGGCGCCCTGGATTTTGATTTCGTCCCGGAATAACTCGCCGTTCTGTGCCGTCTCAACTGCTTCACGGGCAACATCTTTCGCTTGCTGGCTTGATTCGAACCACTTCCCTTCCCACAGCGGCTTTCCGACGACCTCGTTCCGATCGATGCCGGCAAACGAAAGCGCTGCCTCGTTTGCCTCGATGATCGTTCCGTCCGGTTTGAGGAGCCCTGTGAATTGATAGGTGTTATTGAAAATTGCTTCAAAGCGACGCTCACGGCGTTTCGACTCTGTTATGTCTGTGATGAATCCTTCAAGCGCAATAACCTCACCATCGGAATCCGTGACGTTTCGGCCGCGCTCCCACACCCATTTGGTCTGCCCGTCAGCTGTTTCGATTCGATACGTGAGTTCAAACGGCACACCCTCTTGGAGCGCTGCCTGGACCTCATCCCAGACCTCTTCTTGGTCGTCCGGATGGATAACGTCCTCGCCCCACGAGACGCCCCCCGATTCGATTGTTCCAGGAGAGTAACCGGCGAGCTCCTCGCACTCGCCGGCGACCTCGTCCATCGGCCATCCTGGCTCGTTTCGACATCTGTAGATAAGGCCCGGAACGTTGCTTATGATTGTTTCGAGCCGCCGTTTTTGCTCTTTGACGGCTCGTTGTGACTGCTGGCGTTCGACAGCATTTTCGATTCGATTTGCGAGCAACGTGTACTGCTCTGTGCCACCCTCTTTTTGTAGGTAGTCCGTGACCCCGGCCGAAATGGCGTCGCTCGCAACCTCCTCTGAGCCCTTCCCAGTAAAGAGAATAAACGGAAGATCAGGGTACTCGTCACGTACTGATTCGAGCAACTCGATCCCTGTCATTGAGGGCATATCGTGATCTGAGACGACACAATCGAGATCCTCGCTTCGTATCCGCTCCAGCCCCTTCGTAGCGTGCGTCTCCGTTTCCACGTCAAAATAGCCGCTCTCTCGTTCTAGGAAATCGGCAGTGAGACTCGCAAAATCCGGCTCATCATCGATATGAAGGACCCGAATAGAGTCAGCCATGTCAGGCTATTTTAAGCAGAGCTTGAAAGAGGTTATCCTGAACTACCCTTCTTATTCGCTTACTATCTACGTTTAATATAGCGGTGGATGCCCAATACTCGTGGATTTAATTTATAATGTTGCGCCGAAGTGTTTGTCGTATGGCAACCTCCCCGCTGAGTGAGATGGCTCCGTTTAATCTCGATCATCGTCTTATGTCGGTGCTACTCGTTGATGATGATGAGTCTCTCGTCGATATGTCCTCGGTCTTCCTGGAGCGAGAAATCGACAATATCGAGACGACGACGCTTACTGATCCGGAAGCTGTTCTCGATGAGGTTGATGATGGGAACTATGACTGTATCGTGAGCGACTTCGATATGCCACGTTTGGACGGCTTAGAACTACTCACCAAGCTTCGTGAAGACGGAGTCGAGATCCCGTTCGTCCTGTTCACAGGGAAGGGAAGCGAGGAAATTGCCAGTCAAGCTATCACCGCTGGTGTCGACGAGTACTTGCAGAAAGGGGGAACGGAGGAATACCCCGTCCTCGCGAATAAGATTGAAAATCTCGTCGAGAAATACTGGGCGGAGACGCAAGTCCAGCGGGGGTTTCTAGCCATTGAATCCGCCGAAGAGGGGATCGGTATCATCGACGAGGACGGCGTCTACCAATATATGAACGAGGCCTATGCTGGCGTATACAACCGTGACCGCGCCGAGCTAGTCGGGGAGCACTGGGATATGTTATACCCGCCAGAGGAGACTGAGCGCTTCCACGATGAGATCCTTCCAGAGCTCGAAACGACGGGAGCCTGGCGCGGCGTCTCGACCGGTGTCACCAAGCAGGGTGACCCTGTCCCTGAGCGTCTGGTCCTCACCCAGATGGACAGTGGTGGCCACGTCTGTATCGTTCAAGAACTCGATCAGAACGACGAACTCGAGGCTGAACTCGCGTTGAAGAATCGGGCGCTTGATGCAACCGGTCTCGGGGTCGTCATCACCGACGCATCTCAAGAGGATAACCCGATCATCTACCTGAACGAAGGGTTCGAGGAACTGACTGGCTACGACGAAGAGGAGGTGTTGGGTCGGAATTGCCGATTCCTACAAGGTGAGGATACGAACCCCGACACTGTGGCTGCCATCCGAGAGGCCGTCGATACCGGTGAGTCGATTTCGACGGACATTCTCAACTACGACGCGGACGGTAACCCGTTCTGGAACCTGCTCGAAATATTCCCTATTGCGGACGAAACCGGCGATATCACGAACTTTGTCGGCTTCCAGCGTGAGATCTCCGACCGACGGGCGCACACGGAAGATATCGAATCACAGCTCGACTGGCTCGGGGAATTCGGCCATGTCCTCTCCCATGACTTGAAGACGCCCCTCTCAGTCATTCAAGGGAATCTCGAACTCGCGCAGGAACTGGACGACACGGACCGATTGGACGATGCGGTCGATGCGGCCGACCGCCTTGAGGCCCTCGTTGACGATCTGGCGAATGTGATGCAACAGGGCGACCTGGTAACCGAGGTCGAGCCGGTGGAACTCGGCGACGTGTTCCGGTCGTGGGACGCTTTTGAGACTAACCCGGAATCGCTCGATGTTCTCGATTCGAAACCGATCTTAGCCGACGAGCATGCCCTCGTTAGGCTGGCTGACAACCTTGTGAAAAACACCGTCGAACACGCAGGCGACGGAACGGCAATGCGAGTCGGGACGCTCGCAGATGGCTTCTACTACGAGGACGATGGTCCCGGAATCCCTGAGAGTGAACGTGATGATGTCTTCAAGCCAGGATTCACGACGAAAGAAGATGGAACCGGCTTCGGAATGGTGAGCATCAAACAGATCGCCTTAGCACACGGCTGGGAAGTTACGATCGACGAAAGCGAGGCTGGTGGTGCTCGATTCGAATTTACTGGGATTGCAGAGCCGCAATGACCCCGTCTTCCTCACGAGAAGCACAGCTTGAGGCACTATTCGAGAAGTCTCCTGATCTCATCGCTATCCACGATTCAGACGGCGTTATTCGCGACGTGAATGAGCGGATGTGTGATGAGCTGGGCTACACGGAGTCGGAACTGATTGGGAAACGAGTCTGGGAACTGGATCCGACAGTTGAGCCCTCGGAGGCGAAATCCTTCTGGACGGACCTCTCGACGGAAACACCGCGACGATTCGAAGGGAAGCTCAAACGGAAGGACGGATCGATATTCCCGATCGAGATTCATCTCATCCGCTTAGATTTGGACGGAGACGATCGATTCGTGGCGATGGACCGTGACATCACCGACCAGCAGGAACGGGAAGAAAGACTCAGGCAGCAAAACGAACGGTTGGATCGGTTCACTAGTGTCGTAAGCCATGATCTCCGAAACCCACTACAAGTTGCTGAAGGTCGATTAGAACTCCTCAAAGAAGACTGTGACAGCGAGCATATTGAAGACATTGAGCGTGCGCTGAATCGGATGGACGCACTGATTGAGGATCTGCTGACCCTCGCTCAAGATGGTGATGCAGCGATGGAGCGAGAAGCAGTCGAACTAGAGACGCTTGTGGAGACCTGTTGGGAGACGGTGGTAACACAAAATGCGTCACTCAAAATCGAGACCGACCGTACTGTTCATGGCGACCGTGACCAACTCCAGCAGCTGTTCGAGAACCTGATGCGCAACGCTGTCGAACACGGTGGTAGTGACGTCACGATAACCGTTGGAGATCTCGATTATGGGTTCTATATTGCGGACGATGGCGAGGGGATTCCGGAGGACGATATGATGGCAATCTTCGACGCGGGCTATTCGACGGCTACAGACGGCACCGGGTTCGGGCTAAGTATTGTCGAACAAATCGTAGAGACACACGGCTGGGAGATCACAGTCAAGGAAAGCCAAGCTGGTGGGCCCCGGTTCGAAATTTCAGGCGTGACCCAGTAGCTGTCCGTTATGAAAGAATCCTACTGAGTCGGTGTCTCACGTTCCTACGTTGTTATCCCGTAGTTGCTGATGACTCTCTCCGGCCGTTTCAAAGGGTGACTCTCCGGTTGGAATGAGCAGCTCCTGTCGGTCCCCGACCCGCTCAGCGAGCTTCCGTTTCAGGTACTGTCTCGCCGTCGACGGCGTAAAGACGCCCTTGTCGAGCATGTCGCCGACGACGTCTTTGAGGGCCGCGAACTGGCCCTGCAGGTGGCCGTCGCCGACCGGCTCGCCGTCGTACCAGCGCACCGTCGCGAGCGCGCCGTTCCCGACCGTCTCTCCCTGTTCGACTGTCTCCGAGTCGTACTGGAGCCCGAACCACAGCGTCCGATAGGCGGTCACCTCGAACGTCGTCGACACCACGAAGAACGCCTCGTGGTGGAGGTAGTCGAGATGGTCAGCGACGATCTCGTCGAGGGTGAGCCCGGTGGCACGAGGCTTCGGCTCGACGACCGTCGACGGTCGATTTTCGCCAGCGAGGTAGCCGTCGACCGCATCTGCCTCGAGGCCATCGGCCAGTTCTGCCAGCAGCTGTTTCGCCCACTTGGAGTCGGTGTCGTCGCCACCGAATGGCGACTCAGCCGAGATTCGGTGCTTGAGCTTCAGGTTCGCTGCACCCCAATGGCTGTAGTGGAGCGTGTACTGTCCGTCTGTGCGGTCGTACGCAACGAGTGCGCGGTGTCCCATCGAGCAATCACCTCACGGGGCGACCGCGACTGGATCGCCCCGCACCCCTCTCGGGGGACGAACAACGCTACTCGTCGATCGGGTCGAGGGAACTGAGATCCGCGTGGAGGACTTCGCCGTCGCGAACGACGTACTGGTTTGGCAGTATGGGAAAGCGGCACTTCGTCAACCGTCTCCGGGTCAAGCCCAGAGACTTGTCAGTGGACTCCCGCTCTATCCGCGCTAGGCGGAAGGCTTGTATTCACCATTCACGTTCAGCATCCCTGACTTCAGGGCCAGTTGACTGGTGGCCCATCCACCGCGAGACTTCTGCCCGCGATGGATATACTTGCAGTATCGGTTTGCAATGTTCTTCGCCGCGTTGTAATCAGCGTTCACCTCATACCCACATGACCGGCACTCGAACTGCTTGTCGTCGCGATTATCCTCGTGGGTACACCCACAATATGAGCAACGTTGGCTCGTGTACGCTGGGTTCACGAAATCGACGAACAAATCAGTAGATTCGACCTTGTACTCAACGAGTTCCACGAACTTCGCGTAGGCCCACTGCTGGAACTTGCTCCCGTTCGCAATGTTCTCGCGGATGTGAGTGAGGTCCTCGAAAATAATCCCGTCTACATCCGCATCACCGGCTTCCTCGATGAGGTCGTTGGCCTGGTTGTGGAGCCAGTTTAATGACCACTCGCTGAACTGACTACCAATAGATTGAATCGTGAGGTGGGCCGATCGAGTACCCGTCTGTTGTAGGCAGCCGCGGCGTTGCTCGTATTGGTCGCGCTTGTGGGTGAGGAAGTCTGCACTGCCAATGAACTCGCCTGTGGAGGTGACGACGAACGCGCCAGTCACGTTCAAGTCCACGCCGAGAACCACTCCGTTCTCGGGGAGATCATCACATGACTCGCTTTCTTGGCGTTCCGGTCCGTCACTCCCATAATCGGGATTTTTCAGCGTAACGTGCAGGTAGAACGTGTCCTCGTTCTCGTCATATTGGAGCGTGGCACTTGACGTATTCCAGTTGTCACTCTCGTAGTACCGTCCGAACGGCGTGTTCTCTCGCTGATTTTCAGGTGGGAGAACGTATTCGGCGGTGACTCTTCCGTTCGGCGTCGAGAGGGTAGCGTGGTCGTCGTTGAACGTCGCGGAGCGTTTGTCGTACACGATGCTCCACGAGTCGAACTTTGGTTGGCTGGTCTTCTTGCCCTGCGTCAATTTCTCGACGCCGGCCCTGACGGCTGTGATAGCGCGACGAATACCTTTCTGAACGAGGTTAGCGGTGAGCTCGGTTTCCTCCCTCAACTCGTCATACAGGGCCTCTTCGGCCCTGCTCTTGCTGGTGATACAGTCGTCGTCGTACCGCCACGCCCACTCGCTCGTTCGGTTAGCGCAGTGGAGGAATTGAGTCTTGGTCTGATGGAGATCGCCACGACGTTCTCTGGGTACGTCGAGTTTGATTCGTACCGTACGTCGTAGCGTGTCGTCCATTTGTGATTCACCTTCGTTGTTACTTTTCGGTAATATGGAATTGTTCAGTGAGGTGGGTCATCTGTTGGCCTCGGGGTTCTCTCCCCCGCACCCCTTCTGGGGGGCAATAAACAGCCTCTGGAACGAGATACCCGAATTCCGGCCTGCGACGTCGATCAAGACTCGATCTGTGTATCGGCGTCCCCGCTGTGTTGCGGTTGGGTGAGCAGACTCACGTCCTGCAGGAGAGCTCTCGCTGCCTCGATCCGCTCCTGATCTGCGTCGTCGAGTCCGGCCGTCTCGATGCGCTTGAGATTGGTGAGTGAGCGATGCAGTCGATATCCGGGCGTGTTGCGTGGGTCCATTTGAAGCGCCTCGCCGATTCACGGCGCAGAGAAACCTCTCCGGCTGCGGGTAGCTGTGGAACTGAGTGCGCCTATTAACCAACATTGAGAATCATATAGCCATTTTGTTGGTTAAGACGAACGGTGCGTCGATGGACTCGGCCCGTAGCGAGCTGAGCCACACACCCGGCACTCCCAGATCGGTTGGCCCGTCCACGCCGCATCCGGGACTGATTCATGGGTCTTGAACCGATGGTCGGTTGCCCGTCCACAGTTTTGACAGTCGAGCTCCTGCGTCGTTGGTACCGACGACACCTGACGTTCAGCCGCAGCCTCGCCAGCGGATTCGGTCAGCGCCATCGCTGGGACCAGCCACACCGCGCCGTCGGCGTCGTCGAGGACCTCAGTGAGACGCGACGGGTCGCGGATGCCATTCCCCCGCTGGTCGTAGAGCCGTATCGGGGCCTGCTCCTGGCGCTTCGACACTCCCTGCCCGTACCACCCAGTCCGGTCACAGGCGGCACTGAGAAGCCCCTCTCCCTCCTCTGACGACACCTGTACCGCGTCGGGGAGTGAGGGCCATTGCTCGGCCACCTGGCGCGCCGGCGCCTCGTCGAGATCGTAGATGAGCGTGTAGTCGTCGACGGCCGGCTCCGCCTCGTTGGCAGAGAGGAGGTTCGCCCCGGCACCGCCCTTCGCGACGGCCCCGTAGAACGTGGTCGACTCGACGACCAGGTGGATGATACCGAGATACGTCGTCGACGCTGACTCAACCGAGCTGGTGGCGTCACTCTCGAGATGGTTGGTGAGACAGAACCGGCATTTCGTCTGCCTGTCTGGGACTGACGCCCCACAGGACCGGCACTCGCCGTCGGTGGTCGACGGCTCGTCAGGGTAGCCACCCGTGGTCGTCGCGACGCGTTGTCGCTTGGGGTCACCCTCAAACCCATCGTCCAGCCTCGTGTCCGGAATGTGGGACGCCTCGCCAGTCGGCCGCAGTTCCTCAAAGTCAGAATATCTGTTGTGCATCGGTTGGCTCATAGCTTCTGTCGGTTTCGCATTTCAATGTCCGGACGTGTATGCTCGTAATGCACTCTAGATTATGCGAGAAGGTACAAACATATATGGGAGTGGGGTACGAACACTGTTGCAAGAGGTGCTAAGCATGTCGGAACCCCCACGGAATGGCGTCCACTCGTGGACTGAGTCGATGAGCGCTCGCGACCGTATTCGAGCCGTCGCCGAGACGCTTCGTGAACCCCGGTCGGTTAACTGGATCAGCGAGCAGGCCGACGCCGCCTGGAGCACGACCAACGAGGAGCTCCAAGATCTCGTCGACCAGGGGCAGCTGCGCCGCGTCGAGGCCGGCGAGACGACGCGCTACCAGCCGGACTACACGCGACTGCTCTTCGAGGAAATCCGCACGCTCATCGAGGAGAACACGCGCGAGGAGTTGCGGAACGAATTGGCCGCGATCACCGAGGAGATCGAAGAGTGGCAGGCGACCTACGACGTCGAGACATGGGAAGACCTCGAACAGTCGCTTGCTGATGGGGATCTCTCAAGTGGCGAGCTCCGAGAACGTCGTGATGTCATCGCGTTCTGGTGCGAGAACGAGGAGGACCGCCGCCTCATCAAGCACGCACTGGAACTCTACTCGGATGTGGAAGCCGCCCGCGAACAGATGACCAACGTGGCTGACCGCGCCACGAGCTAATCCTCCTCTCTCACAGTATGATCTTTCTTGCCGGTCGCGACCGCTACACACAGCGCACCCTCCTCCGCGACGTTCACGACCGATTGACGAGGCAGGCTGGGTGTGAGAACGTGCGCTATCGCCCGTCTCGACGACGCCCTCGGTACGTCATCGCGGATGTTGACCCGACGACGTTCCTGAGTGGCTCGTACGATGCGGAGACCGCACGACTGGAGATTCGCTTCTGGTACCCCGCTGGTGTCGACCACGAATACTACCGCATCAACTGGGTCGAACCGGACCGGAACCTGATGCTCGGCTTCCACCATGACGCCGACCATCCGGACCTCGGGCCCTGTCACATCCAACTCAATCACGAAGACACGCCGGTTGATCGCCACGAGGCGACGTTCCTCGATGCGCATCCACTTGCCGTCCTCGATGACCGACTCCAGCAGTTCCCGCCCACGCTAGATGCGATTCACTGGAAGAATGGAGCGCCCTCGCTCCCTACCTGGCCCGTCTAGACCGCGAGTTCATCGAGCGTTTGGTGATGCGTCCGTGTCGTGGTCGGCGTGACGTTTCCGGACTCGGCGATGTCACGTTGCGTTACCCACTCCCCCTGTTCCCGCCCCGCTTTGTAGAGACAGGCCGCTGCGAACCCTGCCGAATGAACGCCTGCCGTGACTGCCGTCGGACTTGCGGGTACTCACCGTGTTAACCAACAGAATCCATCTCTGTCGGAGATTGTTGGTTAATCGGCGAGATTCCTCCTGCCCTATTTGGGAGCAGGTCCGTAGCGACCCGTGGCGCACACCTGGCACTCCCAGATTGGTTGGCCCGTCCAGGTCTCGTCAGGGAGCGACTCGCGTGTCCTGAACCGATGTTCTGTTTCTCTCGTACAGTGCTGGCACTCGAGGGCTGTCACGGTCGGAATTTCGGCTCCGGCACTGCTGGATTCCGTTTCGTGGGGTACTGTTTCAACAGCGATTGCTGGGACGATCCAGAGCTGATCGCTGTCGTCGAGCGTGTGCTCGAGGGACGACTCATCACGAATTCCCTGGCCACGCTCGTCATAGACGCGTGGAATCTCCGTCTGAGAACGATCGCTCCTCTCGTTCCACGCTGTCCGCTCACGGGCCGCTGTTAGCAACGCGTCGCCAGCCGCTGTGGTCACCTCAGTAGCAGCGGGGAGCGTAGGCCAGCGCTCGGTTAACTGGGGTGCGGGCTCGTCGTCGAGATCGTAGATGAGCGTACAGTCGTCGATCGGCTCGTCGTGACCTGACGTGAGGAGTGTCGCTGCAGCTGCTCCCTTTGCCACGGCGCCGTAGAACGTCGACGACTTGACGAGGAACTGGATCACACCACGGAGTGTTTGCTCGGAACTCGCAGCATCCGACGCTGAGGCGGCGTCGAGTTCGTGTTCGAGACAGAACCGGCATTTTTGTTGCGATGCCGGGATCGATGCACCACAGGAGACACAGGCTCGGTCTGTGTCGGTTGTTCCGTCCGGATATCCGCCCGAATGCGCGGCTTCACGCTGGCGGGTTGGCTGGCCGTCCGCTGGCTGATCCAGTGCTGGGTCCGGCACCAGAGCGCCTTCCCCGACAGGTTGGAACGCGTCTCGGTCTGAGTTGTGGTCAGTCATCGATTCGGTCCGCGTTTCCCCCGGTTTGGTATTTAAACTCAGGGGTGAGAAAATGCGGGGACGGATTCGGCGACGACGGGATAAATCTGACCGCCTGAGGCCGATTCAGTCACGGAGCTCGGCGACCGCTCGACCGACCTCGCGAACGTGCTCACTCCGCTCGATATCGAGTTCTGTCGACAGATACTCGACAGTCTCGTCCAGATCCATACCCCCTTGTAGACTCTCTGCCTGTATGTAGGTATTCCTCTACCGGAGGCGTCTCAGATCGCTTGGAGTTCGTCTCGCCGGCTTCGGAGCGTCACGACTGACACCTCTGCTGCCGACGCGACGGTGGATTGGGTAATCAACGCGCCCTGCTCTTGGGCAGCCAGATAGACACAGGCGGCCGCGACGCCCGATGGCTGACAGCCGTTCGTGAGGGTTGTCCCCTCGGCGCGTTCTGCGAGTTCGTTCGCGCGTCGGTGAATGTCGTGGTCTAACTCCAGCTCCGAGATCAGGCGTGGAATGAACGACGTCGAGCGCATTAGCGGCGCCGGGAGCTCTAATTCGCGATTCAGTGTTCGATAGGCGTTGATGACACGAGTGGACTCGACTCGGGCGGCATCGACGACGTCTTCGAGGAGGAGTGGGTGTTGGTTACATCGACAGGTACCGTAGATACTCGCTGCGCCGATGGCTTCGATGGATCTGCCACGAAGCAGATCCTCGCTCTGAGCGCTCCGGAAGAGCTGGCACGCCTGGTCACGAATCGATTCGGAGAGCTCGAGCGCACTTGCCAGCCGGCGTACCTCGCCCAACCCGTGTGCGAGATTCCGTTCCGCTTTCGACCGCCAGCGACCACGGGTCTGCTCACGTCGCATCCGGGCCAGCCGTCGGCGTTTCTGGCCTGAGAGTTCGTTCCCGTGCGCATCGGTTCCGTGGCCGATCTCGGTCGAGAGGCCTCGATCGTGACGGGCTGCAGTGAGTGGGGCGCCCGTTCGTTCACACTCCTCGTCGTCGTACGCCCGCCACTCCGGCCCGTGATCGATACGTTGTTCGTCGATGACTAGGCCACAGTCCTCGCAGAGCGTTTCGACCGCGTTTGTGGTGACCCGTCCGTCGCATTCGGGACACTGGTTCGCACTCGATTCCGTTCGGACGTCTTCGTCGAAGCCAGTTTCATAGATGTCTCTGGTTGCCATCGTTCTCACCGTGTTTTGGGAACTCGCCAGTACAGCGAGCCCCTCACCCATTGAGGGGATGAAAGACTCAGTGCAGGACTGGCGCACCTACTGAGATCTGGCGTGATTGAATTACGGTGTTGTAGTCACCTACAACGGAGTGGGGGCACTCGGCTCATCGAAACCGGGACTAATCGGACGTACTTTTCTGTAGTAGTACCATTAGTAGGTTGGTATGGATTTAGAACGAGGTTGGCGGGGTGATGCGTCCGAAGCCTTAGTCGCCGCAGACATCCTTCGAAATGGGTATGGTGTAGCTTATCCCCATGGTCACGAGCAAAAATACGACCTGATAACCGACGTTGGGTGGGGGCTGTTACGAGTCCAAGTGAAGACTGCGAGCGATTATGATGAATACCGTTACGAGTTAGAAATCTCTCCAGAACGGTACCCCGATGGAACCGTCGATATATTCGCTGGTGCCATCCACGAAGAGGGTACGGCGATATACGTACCTGCTCACGAAATGGGAAAGACGCAACGTGTAAATTTCAATCCTCCCGAAGAAATGCCCAGTGATTGGCATCGTGAACAGGCGAACCTGCCCAGAGATTTCTCGATAGGCGAGACTCTCCTCAAAATTCGAGAGGCAACCGACTCTCGGTAACACGTACAGGATAAATCGGTTGGTTGTAGCCAATGTTGGATTGGATTAGCGCCAACCCATTCCACGTTCAGTTTATCCCCGTTATTTCGTCACCTGCAGCCCCACCCGAACTAAGGACATTCCGCATATTCTTCGTAATAGATCTCGAGTTCCACAGGGCAACGTACTTAACACACGTCGTGTTCCGTCCCATCGCTTCCGCGGTCGACGCTAGCTCGGAAGAATGCCGGTGGCCGCAGCCAAGGTCAGTCTTGCAACACAGGACATTCGCCGAGGAGATGGGACTCGACATCACTGGTCGACTGACCACAGAGGTTGCAACGGATCGGCGGATGGGCAACAGATGTTTCACCCACTTGGATGTGGAGTTCGTCTTTCGTGAACCAGAAGCCCGGTTCGTTCTCCTGATAGAGGACGAATAGATTCGAGGGAGTGTTCTCAAGCTCCCAAACCGCGGTGCGGGGTATCTGTCTTAGTATCTTGTCCAGTGCGTCCGGATCCGACTTGAGAGACTCCACAACCTCCTCGTACGTTGCGTCCGTTATCCGCGTCGGGACGCGGATTTTTTCGGGGTCATACTGCTCCCCGGACTTATCGTCGGTCAGGGAGATATTCACCGTCCCGGGGAGTGCGTCAATGTACTCGGACTCGATCACCTCCACATCCGGGTTGATTTTCTCGACTACGATCTCGGTGTACTGTTCCGACTGGCCGATTTCTTTGAGTTTATCCACAGCCTCGAACGCGTCATCCCGCTCAAGATCGGCTTCAATAGCCTCGTCAATCACCTCGATCTGTTCCTCGGAGACCGCGAGAGGGACAGGGATGTGCCGCTGGGTAATCGTCTGGAGCAGCGCCACCTGCTCCATCCGTTCCTCCTCGAGCAGTTCTTCGAGATTGGGCAGCGGGAAGTCGTCAGGAACCCCAGTCGGGTATGTTGTTCCTGTTTGCTCATCGTGGACGGTGATTCCAGCCAACGAATCGTCGCTCAGGAAATCCTGCAGCCTGAGCAACTCGTAGTATTGTGTCGCGTCCAGGTCGTTGATCGTGAACGTGACAGAGAAGCCCATCAGTGGCTGGGGAGTCATTCCTTTGAATCCCTTCTCCATAACGCTCACTTCGATCGGAAATTTGTCCGAGATCTCGTCGTCGTTCTGCGTGGAGACGTGGAGTTCATCTCCCTTCAGTTCGAGACGCCCCGAGAACGTCCATTCTGACGGTTCGGAGAGGAAGTCGATAGTTTCCTCAGTCCGAGGCAAGATGAAAATACCACTCTTGTGGTGGCCACGTATCCAGTCTGGATCGCTTTCTGCGGAGCCTTCTTCAGCCTCCTTGTACGCGAAGAACGAGATGTCAAACTCTTTTTCCTCGATAACAGCCTCTGAAACCTCCTTGAGGTGATTGAACAGGTCGTGTACAGTCTCCGTGATAGAGAGCGTTTTTTCGAGGAGGTAGTCAATTGGGAGAAGGACTGTGTATGGGTCGCCGTCGTGGTTCTTACAAACGAACAAGACGAAGTCCATATCCACTTCGGCCTCGATGGATTCGCCATCCTCGTCGGAAGGGGTAAGTACGAACTCATTCTGAGTTTCCGGGATAACTCGATTCCCGTGCTTGACGGCGTTGTAAATGTCGTGGAAGGTCGTATAGAACTCACCGATTGAACGAATTTCCCTGTCCAGAACTTCTGTTGACTCCTCGATCTTCTCCTGCAGTTCCTCGTCATCCAGCTCGCCCTCCTCCGGGTGTTCGACGGTTTCGAGGTAGAGGTAGCCGAACACGGTCTCAAGGAGTGTCTGGTAGTCTTCTTCGATCCCCTCGGCTTCCAGCCACTCTTCGATCCGGTCTCCTTCGAGAGCTGAATAGAAGTCCTCCACAGCGCCGGGGTATGTCGTAGTGAGATCGTCGATCAGGTTTTCGCGGCCTTTGAGGTACGCGATTAGATAGATACTGAAGGCTTCGACGTACTGAATAGCTGACTGGAACACTTCGACCTTTGCGAACGCCTGAACCTTCTCGACCTTGTCCCCGGCGTCGACATCGAGCCCCTTCTGCGCCTTCGCGTGAGAATCCTTGATGTGGTAGTACAGTATATCCGGGTCGTGTAGGAGGTCGATGAATTCCTCGGGGGAGCGTTCTTCGTCCTCACCGGTCGTGAACTCGTGTCCTTCGAGAGGATCGTCAGTCATACGAGGAGATGTTGGAACCAATTGGTTTCACCCAACTTAGCGGTTCGGTCAATCCGTTCCCCAAATTTTGTGAACCTCAATCGTTTCTCTGACCCAATCGGAAATCAGGACGCTGACGAAAGGTCGCCGCTTCCGACCCAGAAAAACCCCTCTCATCGTTCTTTTGATAGGAGTCTCCGTGAATCACTGACCTCCGTAACGAGGTCGTGGCTGCGCGCGCAGCGAAGCGAGCACGGAGCGGAGGGTGGGGTGGCGGGGCTTGGGTTGGTCCGGCACACAACAAAAAAGAGGGCTGCGTCAGCTGGCTATTCTTCCCACCACCGACCGCGCTCCGGGAACTCGATCCGCGACCACCCGGTCAGCGCGATTGAGCACCGACCTTCGTACCAGTTCTTGGCTGCTGCCCGGAACCGGACTTTCTGACCTTCACGCACCACGGTTTGATTGCTCTTCTCCCAGCAGGTGAACTTGATCTTACCGGTGTCATCCGCTATCAGCCCAACTTGTTGGATGCTCGTCGACGACGGCTCCCAGAGGGTCTCGACGGTCCCTTCGACCGTCACCTCACCGACTGGGACATCCGGTACATCCGCGATGGGCACGATTGCCCCCGGAGCTGCCTTCAGTTCTTCGAGCGTCTCCAGCACCGCCTTCGTGACGTCCCGCCCGCGCTGCACCTTCTCGGCCAGCTGCTTCGCGACGACCGCTCTCGACCAGCCGCCCTGCACTTCGTCGCTGATCCGCATCGCCTGCTCGTTGACCTCCGCGAGTTCGTCTTGCGTCAGCTTCTCCCGGGGATCCGTGCGCTCCACCGAATCCGGCTCGTCACGACCACACTGCTCGCTGACGACCTCTCGCGTGCGCTGCTCCCGGCCGTCCTGCGTTCCCAGCTCGGCCTGGGCACTGATGCGCTCCAGTTCGGCTTCCCGCGCCCGAATGCGCTCCTCTTGTTCGAGGGTGACGCCGTGAATCCGGTCCTCGCTCGTGTCCGCGATCCCGTCCGGGTGGTTCGCATCCACCTTCGCCTGCGTCTCCTGCTCGACCGCCGCCTCGAACTCCGGCGTCTCGTCGACGACCGGGAAGCCGTCTTCATCGACCGCCTGCTCGCCCGCTTTCTCGAATGCCTGTTCATCGACCGAAACGACCTTTCCGCTAGCGTTGTTACTAGACATTGGAATCACTCACCGGTGATTTCCGACGAAGGCGCTCACGCGCCGACACCGCGATGCTACTACATCGCGGTTTTCCGACGACAACGACCGACAGAACCATCTGCGCGCTCTCGCTCGCGCCTTCGCGAGCGCCCTACCGGGCGCGAGCGAGAGCGCGCCTGCATGAGGTGACCCCAACCAGGACCGCGCGCCGACCCGCCCGGAGCGAGCGGCCAGCGGAGTAAGCGTGGGGGGTGAGCAGCTACGCCGCGCAACCCCTCGCGCTTACCCGCTGGCGTCGAGGGCACATGCACTTTAGCCCGGAACGGGCGCGGGCGGTGCGGAGAGCGCCCGCACGCCCGGAATGGTCGGTCGCGAGCGACGCGGAGGGCGGCAGCGGCGAGCGGGGCGGGCCGTCACGTACCCACCTGTCCAGCCGGCCACGTCGCTCGGTGAGCCATTCACCGTCCTGGTGGACTCAGAAAGGGCGAGGCCGCCTCGGCCGTCCCCCGACCCCGCAAGCACCGCAGGCACGAGGCGCGCAGCGGTGGTCGCGGGACGTCGAGCGGCCGAGGGCTTTCAGGAACGATCCCTATCTCGGACCCGCACGTCGTTATTCGCCGACGGACTGCGATTCGTCCTCGACGATGACGTCCACACCGTCCGGTGATACATCGAGTGGGATCCCCTCGACAGTGAACTGAACGGTGATGTTCTCATCGGCGGAGGCGATCACCTGTTCGAGCGCATCGGGGTCGACGTAATCGTGGAGCTGGTAGGAATCGTCCTCGAGTCCACACGTCTCCAGCGTCTCAATTATCTCGACGAGAAGGTCATTCGGTCCGCCCGAACTGTCCGATGGAGGGGAATGCATCTGAACGCTCGGGGGTTAGGGTGGCAGGCGTTTAAAACGTTAGGAGTCAACCACAGAAGCGAAGAGCTTTGCTACTTGACTTAGCGCGTTCGGGATAGCGTCGGCGCAACCACAAGCGATTATGCGCTTTGACGCCGACTGGATGTCTCGCGCCGATGACCGCATTCTAGAGCATCTCTCTGAAGCCGGCCCCGACACCCCGAAGGAAATGGCGGATAGCGATCGCGTGCGCTTCTCCCGGCAACACATCAACGCTCGCTGCAAGACGCTGGTCACCTATGGCCTCCTCGTCCACCTCGGCAACGGCGTCTATGATATCACGCGAACGGGAGAGCAGTATCTCGCTGGCGAGATCGACGCTCGTGATCTCGACTCCGAATAGCGTCAGCCGTCTCCGGCGACCAGGTCCTCGATGAACCGGAACCCGTTCACGAACGTCACTGAATCCCCATACCCCTCACTCCCGAGTACGGTTTCAGCCCCCTCCCCAGCCGCAATATCGGTCGTGTAGATGTAGACCTCGGTTGCCGTCCCTGCACTGAGCTCCTGAGCAGCTAGCGCAGCAAGGGAGGGGTCCGCCCGTTCAACCTCGTCAGCAGGGCGGTCGTCGGCGTTCGCGATGTACCGCTGGACGCCGTCCATCACCCGCGAGACGATGGGTTCGGAGAACTCGAGCGGCGCCGCTACCGTCGCCCACCCCTCGTCGATCGCGGTGTCAATCGGCACTTCCTCGATATCAGGGTCGTCGACCGTCAGCTCCTCGTACACCCGTTCGGGAAGGACGAAGGTAACGTTGTTCCGGCGGGCGAATCGTCGCACTGCCTGGTACCGGCTGTTTGAGGGCTTCCCAATCGCGACGAACAGGCCCGTATCTGCGATGTGGAGCCGGCTCACGCGTCGTCGGCATCGTCGATGTCCAGCTCCTCGAGCGACGCGCCAGCTTCCTTGATGTCGTGGTGCTCGTGGACGACGGGCCGCAGCGCCTGCAGAATCATCTCCGCGGCCAGCGGCGAGATGTCGAGATCTTCCGCCATCAGCCGGTGGGTCACCTCGCCGCGCTCGCGGGCAACTGCGTACGTGAGCGCAGTCGCGAGGCCGGCGACACCGTGACGGTCGATGTAGGTGTCGATGTCGGCGTCCGTCTCTCGGCGGCCGACGGCGTCGATGAGCGCCGGCGTGATCGTGTACTCGCGGTCGCCGGCAGCCGTCGTCACGGTCAGGTCGATCTCCCGGGCGGCGTACCGACGGGGTTGCTCGTCGTTGGTGACGTCGACGACGCCGGCGTCGACGAGCCTGTTGACGTAGCTGTAGGCCGTCCCCTGGGCAAGTTCGAGGTCGTCCATCACGTCCTGGACCGTCGCCTCGCCTTCCCGAGCGAGGTACGCGTACAGCTGAGCCAGCTGTGGCTCCTCGAGGAGGTCCGCGACCGAGAGGAAGTCCCGGACGATGTCGCCGTCGGCGTGATTTGAAGTGCGTGACACGGGTCGTTCTCGATTACAGTTTACAGCGAATCAGTAAAGAGTGTTTGGGTCACTCCACCGGCGCCACGAGGTGTTCATCGAGGTCACGCGTCCAGTAGGTCGCGAGCCCGCCCGGGCTACAGCGGGCGCACAGCTGCAACGGGCCTTCGAGGTGCCCGAGTTCCACCCGGAACCGGGTGAGCGCCGCAAGCGTGTCGACGACCAGCCCACAACCATCACAAGTGACGTGATCGCGCTCGTCGGGATCCGGCTCGGTCTGGATGGCACAGTCGACGCAGATCGGGTGGGTGACCCGTTCGTCCTGCCCCCAAGTGTGGGCCTCGCCAGTCTCGGTACCAGGCGGGGCGTCGCAAAACGCACAGCCGACGAGGGTCTGCTGCATCACTTGCCCTCCGTGTCGGCGTCGCGGCCGGTCGTCCAGCCACGATGGAAGACGGCCAGCTGCGTCGTCGAGTCGAACGTGGTGCCGCTCGGTTCGTGAACCAGAACGTGGTCTTCAGGAACCGGAGTGATGACGTCCGCGTCGACGAGGTCGTTGACCAGTCGCTGGGCCGTCGCGTCGTCGATGTCCGCCGTGTCAACCCGGGCGGCGTCACGGTCCTGAGCGAGCAGTTCTTTCTCGAACTGTTCGTAGTCGCGACTCGTGTCGTCGTGCGGATCGGGACCAGGCATGGTGAGTCACGCAGCGCACGCTATTGCGCGCTGCACGCCTCCTGGCGCAGATAAACAGTCAGGGCCGACAGTATCAGTCCGGTCGCGGGTCGCGATAGCCGATGACCGCGACGTCGTCGATGAACAGGACGCCCTTCATGAAGTCAAGCTTGGTCAGACTGTGCTGGTAGAGGTTATGCCGGCCAAGGTAGTTCACCGGCACCACCAGACAACCGAACTCGATTTTCGGCCGGCCGTCCTTCTGGGTGCGGTACCCCTTCTGGAACTTGAGGAGATCGTCGCTGACGTTCTTCCGTTCGCTCTTCTCGACCTCGATGGCGATGCGGGCGTCGGCGTCGTAGAGATCGACGCTGTAGTTGAACCCCTGATGCGACCAGAGCTTGCAGTTCGGGTTGTAGCCGCCGGCGGCGTCCCCTTCGTACTCGTACTGCGAGAGCTCGTCGGCGATCGCGGCATCGAAGCCGCCGACCTCCGTGTGTTTCGTCGAGCCGTCGAAAACGCTTGCTGGGACGGCCTCGACGGCCGTCTGAATCGACGCCAGCGACTCATCCGGAAATGCCTCGGACGAGGTTTGGGTGCGGCGCTCGCTTAGTTTGGTGACCTCCTCGACGACGACCATACTCGCTCTCGAGGAGTAGCGGGCCGATAAAACCCGTCGCGACTGCCGTTCGAGCGGACCGGCCGCCAGGATACACATACTCGAGTATCAGGGCGGTGGGTGGGGGCGAGGGAGTGGACCCACCCTCAACGTTAACCAACAGTGTGTCGGTATCGGTTCGGAATGTTGGTTAAGTCTAGCCGCTACGGCGTTCGGAGCTCTCGAACTGGCTTCACGACGAAGGTATCTGGCTCGCTGGCTGCTTCTTTACCTGACCGCTCCGCCGTCGTTGATGCCGACCGCGTGAGCTGAGTAATGAGCTCGTCGCGAACGGTTCGTCGAGGGACGGTGGTCTCGTGCCAGCCCAGCCGGTCGTCGAAGTGCCGTTTCTGGAACTGCTCGCCGACGTCGTCGGCTGCGACGTACTGCGTCCGCGTCGACCGCCCGACCTGCCGGGAGATGAAGACGGCGCCCACGGTCTCGTGCGTGAGTTCGACGAGAGCACACTCCACGAGCGCTACGACGGACGCGTGATCCCGGTCGGTCGGAACCGTTACCTCGATGTCTTCCCACGGTGCTTGACCGTCGGGGGTAGTTCCTGCCTGATGCGCTGCTCGTGTCTTGCTGCGTCGTTCCGAAGCCATCGTCTATCGGGGGCACGTGATGCGCCCCGCCACCCCCTCGCGGGGGCGACAGACACCACTGACACACACACCCTGTCAACCTATGCGCTAAATCTGATAGATTACTGGATCCAAACTCTGGATGACGGCCCCTCGGCCTGAGAGAGCCGGCGGCCTTCGCACACTGCATATCGCCTCTTTCTTTGGACGAAATCCGCGATATGCAAGACGATATGACGGCCTCAAATCGAAGAAGAACTCCGTCGGGCCGATTTGAGGCAGTAGAAAACACCTCGACGAGTTCGGGAGCGATACTGGAGTCCCAAAATTTGCTCGACGAGGGGGTGATGAAGGTGATTTCGGAGGTATCTAAATTTCACCGGGCCGCTGCTTCACCTGTTCTGTGTCTCTCGAGGCTCCCCGGCTCGGTACTTCGAATCGTGAAACACCCCGATTCCCTCGATTCCGGTTGTGTTAGCCGCTGAAAATTGCTCGACGGGGATTCTGAAAAGACTGGCTTTGGTCTGCAACACGATTCTCGAAAATCTGAGGGGAAGTCTATTATTTAGAATTGCTCAGCGGGGCCGGCGGACTGCTCGTCAACTTGTTCGTACATCTCGTCCGGGAACGGAAGACTGCCCCAGATCGAGTAGGGACATTGGTCCTGGCCGATGCAGTAGCGCTGCATATCGTCGTTATCGCAGTTCATCGGCAACGGGGTGTCTCCGCCGATCGTGTTCGAGAACTCGTAGCGGACTTGGTACTCAGTTTCCTGCTCGTCGTACCACGGCCACCTGGAGAAGACGTCCTTGAGGTCCGCGACGATTTCGTCGAGGCTGCTGTCTTGGTACTGCGGCAGCCACATCACCATCCGCGCGAAGTTGTAGAGATCCTTCCGAACCGGCTTCTTCTCGTGGAGTCGCTCCTCCATATTCGCCAGACAGGGGAGTTGGAAGAGGTCCTCGATTTCCCGCACCTCGATCTGTTCAGCGCCGGTTCCGGCCCGCCCGATTCGATAGGTGTTGACGCGCCCGTCGCGGTCGATGGTGACCGCCGAATGTGACTCGTGGTCGGCCAACGTCTTGGCGAGACTGCTCGGACTCGAGATCCAATCCGTCACGGATGATTCCCAGTCGTCCTCGGCCTCGTACGCCTCGACCGCTCGATAGAGCTCTTTCGCTGTAAGGAACTCCCCTTTCTGGGCGACGTCGTCGGGGGCGTCACTCAGGGCTCGCCGGAGGACGCGGATCGTCCGTTCGCCACGGTCCCAGTTCCGCCAGATCCGCTCGTGATGGCCGGTCTCGAGGAAGCGGTCGATCCGCTCCGTTATCGCAGACTCGTTCGTCGTCAGCCACGTCAGCTGGTCGTCGGAGAGCCCGTCTTCTTGCACCCGCAGGAGCTTTTTGAACGCCCGCTCAGCATAGTCCCGATACTTGCTGTCGAAATTACCGACCGGGACGTACAGCTTGTTGTCTTTCACTCGCGTCAGTATCTCCCCGCCATCGTCACTCCCCGTCGACCCCTGGTTCTCCCGAACGAGACATTTGCGTGACGCTGCGGCCATCGGGATTTCGAGGTAGAGACCCTCCCCGAACTCCGGCATCTCTGTGATGCCCGTACAGACACGACCAGGGTGTGGGCCATCCTCGCCGGGCTCCTTGCTGTACAGCACGTCGGCGATGTCCTGCTGGAGCGCCCCATCACCGCGAGCACGGATGAGGGAGGCGAGATTGTTGACGTACAGCTCCCGGATGTCGTAGAGCACCTGGATGTTCCGGGGCGATGCGTGCTCGAACTTCGGGTGCTCCTTTACACAGATCGCACTCAGCGTTGCAAGCACGGCGAGCGTCCCGGGCTCGTCGACGAACGGCTCCTCAGCGGCGTCGGCACGAACCTGCTCTTTGAACGCCGCCGTCCCGAACCGCTCGAGATCGTTCACGAGGTCCTCGGGCTGGTCCTCGCCCTCGACGACGTATCGGTTGTAGCCACGCGTAAACAGCTGGTTGATGCGGGTCTCACCGTACTCCAGCGGGAGTGCCGCAACTCGATACGCTGCGTCATCGTCGTCGGTGGGCGTACTGGGGCTCATTCGCCGATCACCTCAGGTGTCGCCGACCGCACGTCGAACGCCGGGCTTTCGATGGGTTGGACGATGCTGCACACGTCGGCGTGGAGCGAGTAGGGGAGGCGGGCGACGCGCCGGCGGTCGGCCGTGACGACGGGGTCGATCGGGATGTCGTACGTCTCCAGAAGGAGATCGTTCAACACCTCGCGACTCTGCTCGTCGTACCGGTGACCCGGGTCCGTATCCAGCAGGTAGACGTGGACACCCTGCCCGCTGTACACCACCATCGTCTCCTCGGCATCGAAATCGTCCTCGAAGATGTCCCGTACCTCGAACCCGTACTCGATGGCTTGGTCGACGTCCTCGAAGGCGTACGGATATCCGGTTGGCTCGGCGTCGAGGATGCCGGCGGCGTCGAGGAGTGCCTCGTCGTCCCGGTCGTCGACGTCGTCCGAGACCGTATCCGCGGCTCGTTCCCGAGCGATCTCCTTGGCGTCGATATCGACGAGGAGGACCCACGGCCGCTCCCAGTGGTCGAGCGCGTAGTAGACGGCATCGGGGCGTGGATCTGGTTGCTCCAAGACTTCTGGGTCAGCGAGTGCGAATTCGCTTCGGCCGAGTGGGTCGTTCCGTGCGGGATGGCGAACGAACTCAACGACGTCCTCGAAGCTACTGAACTCCGCCGTCGTTCGATCGCCTGATGGATCCGTTTGCCACGTATCCCGCCGGATGAAGTCCTTGTCCGGCACCTCATCGTTGCGCACCGGATGGGGCTCGCGGAAGGCGACGGCGTACTGCTTCGGGCCCGTCGCCGAGATAAAGTCCGGCAGGTCATCGACATAGCGAGGAAACTCCTCGGCGTAGTAGGCGTAGATCTCCTCACGCGTTGCCTGTCGCCACGTCATGACTCGAGTTCCTCTTTGAGATTTTTGAAGCCCCGAACGGTGGTCAGGCCGTTAGCATCGAGGTCGTCGACGGCGTCTCTGATGTTCGCGAACGACCGCGCCGACCGCCCACTGACACGCTCGTCGATCCTGTCGGCGTCGGCAAGCGCATCAAGCACGTCGATGGCCGTCTCCCGAGTGTTGAACGCCCAAACTGCGTCGCCGTCCACGGCGCTGAGCTTGTCGTAATCCTCGACCGGGGCGTGCCTGTTGTTACTCGCGAGCTCTGCTTCACCAGCCCAGACGAGGTTGCCCTCATCGTCGAACCCGGCTACATCCAGTACCGTTCCATCGTCGTATTCGTAGTACGGCTCCACGCGAACGACGTCGTCCTGCTGCTGGAGCCACAACTCGAGGAGCCGGACGCCAACCTTGTGCGGGGTTTTCTCGCCGAGGTCACCCTCGCCGGGGCCGGCGTTCAGTTCCCTGCCGAGGAGCTCTCGCCCGGCCGGAAGCACGGTGTAGTACTTGCGCCCAGCGGCGGATCCCTCATCCAATAGCTCCTGCTCCGTGAGCCGCTCCAGATGGAGGTCCTCGTAATCGTCTCGCAGCTGGCGCATACTCTTCAAGAGCGTGTACTCGTCGTCCCTGTTCATCACGTCGAGGACTCGGCCCAGGAATCGGACATCGTCGCGACTGAGCCCGCGTTCTCGAAGCTCGTCATCGGGAACGGGAATGCCGCTGTCCTGAACGGGCGTTGATCCGTTCGCCGGTTGCGCTGCTTGGTCGGGAGCTGGGTCACTATCGCTAGCAGCGGGTTCCCCGAACAACGAACTGATCTCCCCGTGGTCTCCACCGGACTCGGTGTCCGTCTCGGGCTGAGTCGTCGATGTCGACCCGTTCTTGGTCGTCGCTTGGCTGATGAACGCGGACTGGGTCGGGTCGCTCCCCGTCTCTCCATCAACCGATGAGCCCGTCGTGTCGGCTCCTGAACTTCCCCAGCCCGCCTCCTCCGGGGCAGGGCTCGTTTCAGTCGTCGCTGTCAGCCCGTACTGGGCCTGTGTCCGCTCGACCATCCGTGGCCGGGACACGGACTCGAAATGGTCTTCCTGCGGCTCTGTGAGCGGCTGGTCGCTTTCTGGATGCCCCGGCGCGATGGGGAGCGGCTTCAGCGAGAACGGCGGTGGGCCAGTTTCCCCGAACGAGGGGCTCGGGAGCTGGGCGATCCACTCACCGCTCGGGAGCGTGTTGATTCGGTTGCGAAGTTCGGTCGGACTGAGGTCCTCGTGGGCGAGCGACTCCGCGAGATCGCGTTCAATCGAGATGTTGCCGATGAGCTTCGTCTTGATGTTGTTCAGCACCTCGTCGTAGGCCCGTTCGTTCCGATTCCGCACCTGCTCGGGGAACTGCATCACGAGCCCCATACTCAGGCCGAACGACCGGCCCTGCGGCAGTAGCTGCTCGGAGACGAGCTTTGTCGACGCGACCGGCGCCGCCTCCTCGATGATGAGGTTCGTGAGCTTCTCGTAGTCGGTCTGACCGTCGCGACGGCGCACCTGCACGGCGTCCCAGAGGTTGCTCAACAGCAGGAGTGTGATCGCTCGCTGTGCCTCCGGCCGAAGGTCGCCGAGGTCGAAGATGATGGTCGCGTCTTCATCGAGGAACTCGCGGAAGTCGAACCGGTTGTCGACGTACTCGCCGGCGTCATTCTGCTCGGGGACGTGGCTGAAGATCCGCCGGAGATGCGCGTCCTCTTTGAGCTTGTCGAGGCGGTTCCCGACGGCGTCCATCGACACCTGGAACTGGTGGTTGTCCTTCGCGAAGTGACGCGTCAGCGATTCCTCGATGTTCTGGTTGTCCGCCGAGACCGGGGGAATCGTCTGGTCGCGCTGCATCCGGAGCGCGGCGGCGAAGAGGTCGTCCAGCCCGAAGACGTCGTTCCCGTACTCCTCGTCGAACAGCGCCTTGATCAGGTAGCTGAGGATCTCGTTCGCGACGAACGCCTGGCCGTACTGCTCGCGGCCCATAATCATCCGGAGGATGTCGTGGAAGTGGTCGACCTTGTCCTGAATCGCGTCCTCTCGGTTGCGACCCGCTTCGAGTGCGGGCCGGATGTCGAAGAAGGAGAACGCGGGGATGGTCTCCGGGACGCGGAAGTGGTAGACGTCGTCGAGGCCACTGAACCGCTCGTAGTGGCAGCGCAGGTAGTTCTCACACATCCCGTCGCCCTTCGGGTCGACGAGCACGACAGGGCCACCCGTCGTCTCGCGGAGCGAGAGCGCGTCGTTGATGATGGCCTTCGACTTCCCGCCACCAGTCGAGGCGAACCGCCCGTAATGCGTTGGCAACAGGTCCGGCGGGATCCGGATGGGGTCTGGTCGCGGCTCCCCGTTATCGTCGAGGGCGTACCCGATCTCCATCCCGTCCTGGAACTGCTGAATCAGGTCGGGATTCGGCCACGGGAGCGGATTGCGGCTCTGCTGTTCGGCCCGAGTCCCCCGTGTTCCCTCAACGGTCAACTGTTCGGAGGAGGGGACAAGGACGAAGTTCGCGAGCTCCGTCCCACAGAGGACCAGCTCGGGGCGGGTCTTCCCCCGTCCCGTCGTCAACTCTCGGTTGAGAAGACGCTGGAGCGCCGCCCCTGCGTTCTTCTCCTTCGTTTTCTCACGAAAACCACTCTCCCGGAGCCGTTGTCCCTCCACCTCGTAGAACGGCCCATCGAGCGTATCGAACACCGGGAGGAGCGAATCCATGCGAGCATCGAGATCCTCGCGAGAGCCATCAGCAGGCACGCCGACGGCGCGAATGTTCGCCGTGAACGACCGTTTGGCGTTCTTCGCGTCGATGTACTCGATCCGTTTCTCGACGGATTCACTGAGTTGTCGTTCGTCCTGGTCGCTCCGGTGGTCCTCGACCTCGAGGAACGACCCGACGACCTCCTGGAAGAACGTGTCTCGGCCGTCGACGAGGTCCTCTTTCCGCACTTCCGCGTCGGACTGCCAGCTGCTGCGTCGTTGGAAGACGACTTGGAACGCGGTCGGGGCTGTCGCCTCCATCAGGTGGTCGATCAGCGTCGCGAGCGCGGCACCGGGTTGGTCGACCGAGGAGATATTCCCGTCTGACTCGTCCGCTGTGAACGGCGTCAGCGACGTCATCCAATCCTGCTTCCGAGACGCGGACCCACACCACTGGACACCGAGCGGGGAGACGGTGTCCTCGGTTGGCCGTGCCAGGATCGTCCCCCTCGTCGTCATCGTCGGCTTCTCGATCGATGGCTGCTGCTCATCCTCAGGAAGCGTCTCGGGGGAGGCAAGTTCGAGAACGGAGTCGCCGATGACAACGTGATGGTCGGGAATTGTGGCGGATACCGTGCCGCCGTCGACGACCGGGTCCGTATCGGCTGCGTCGGCGTCAGCGGGCTCTTCGTCGACGTGCTCGTACTGCTCCCCTGGACCAAACTCGTACTGAAGCCAGCCCGCTTCGTAATGCTCGACGAACTCCTCCGGTGTCAACTCGACCGGCTGAATGAGACGGTCGGCGACATCGATGTCGACGCGTTCGATATCGAACGTTGACGGGTAGATCGAGCGGAGGCGTTTCTCGAGGGTATCGAGGTGAGCATCGGCGCCGTAGAAGAATTCAACCGGCTCATCCGGTCCATCACTGATCGCGAGAAATTCGAACCGAGGTGGTGTCTCACTGTTGAGCGGGTTCAGCTTTGCTCCGAGGCCTGACGACCCCGGCGTAGTCAGTTTGTGGAGGCTGTCGAGGACGCGGGGGATGCTTTCGGCATCGAGCTGCTCGGAGGTCGGGGTGACGCGCAGGTAGTCAGCCATCGTCGGTTCCCTCCGTTGACCCGCCGTCTGGCTCGGCTGCGACGGCGTCGGATTCATCCTCGGTGGTGTTCGTTTCGCTCGTTCCGTTCGTTACTTGCTCTTCTAGGTCCGCTTGGAATTCCTCCATCTCGCTATCGACAGCGCTGTCGCCGGCGCCGGGGAGCGAGGAGCGGACCTGGGCAGTCGGGTCGAAGTCGATGACCTGTTTCTCCTTGGGCATCGCTTTGACCTGGATGCCGCGCCACTCGCCGTCGACGCCGACCAGTGCCTCGGAGAAGCCAGCGTCCTCGTTGCCGGGCACCGCATCCTGGACGAACCGCATCTGTGCGTAGTTCAGACCGAACTCGTCGGCCCAGTCTTCGTCCATCCCGTCGAGGCGGTGGAATTGCTTGACGGCACACTGATCGAGGATCGCTTCGGATTCGGCGTGCTCGAAGAACTCGTCGACCGTCTGGGTGACCAGCCGGATCGAGAGGTCGTGGTGACGGTGGTGCCGGAAGACAGTCTCTAGGAACGCCAGACTGGCGGCGTCCTGCATGATATAGCGGGCCTCGTCGATGTAGAACACGACCTCCTTGTCCGAGACCTTCGCTCGCTCGTACACAAGCGAGATGAGGAGCTGCATCGTCAGTGCCGTGCTGCTGTCCACGCTCCCCTCCTGCTGGGCGAGATCGAGATAGATGACCTTCTCGTCCCGGATGTCGAAGTCTGATTCTTGGCCGAGATTCGCGTGGCGACCGTCGTCCTCGAAGGGGCGGAGCTGATCGAGCAGCCACGTTGCGTCCTCCTTGATCTTCCCGGCTTCCTCGTCGGACCGCACGACGAACTCCTCGGGGTCGTCGACCATATCCTCGAATACGTCCATCATGTCGCGGATGGTCGGGCTCGGATTGCTGTGCGTGGAGATGTCGTCAGTAATGTCCTGGCGCTTGTAGGCACGCTTGAGCCCGAGTTCGAGCGTCGTCCGCCGGTCGCCCAGCGAGATACCGCGGAGGGCGAAGAAGTTCGTGAGGAAGCTCATCGCGTCGTCGAGCTTCTCGTTGAACGGGCTCGCGTCCTCACCCATCGCCCGCTGGACGTGCTCCGGGGTCTCCCGGATCTCCAGCGGATTCAGCCCGAGCGTCCCGCCGACCGTGATTCGTTTGGCATCGAGGGCTTCCGAGACTCCGGCCCAGTTGTTCAGCGGTTCGAGGATGATGCCGATGCGGTCCTTGCTCTGTTCGATGGATCGGATAAAGTTCTGCTTGGAACTGAACGACTTCCCCGAGCCCGTGTCGCCGACGGTGAACATCGCGTACCCGTTGTCCCGAGCAAACGGGTCGATGACCACCGGACTCTGGTTGTCCTTGTGAATCCCGAACTCGACGCCACCCTCCTCGAGGATCGTCGCGTTGTGCGGCGAGGAGAGCAACGCACCGACGGCGCCGCCGAGTGCGATTGACGTACGGCCGAACTCGTTGTCGCCGATGGGCGCGGCTGACTGTAGGGCGAGGTCCTGCCGACAGATTGCGGTCTTCGGCGTGAGATTCGCCGGGTCGTCACGAAGCGCACTCTTGACCTTCTGGACGGCGTCTCTGAGGTCGTCCTTCTCGTCGGCCCGAACGGTGATGAACATCCCCTGGTCGAAGACGCTCGCGCCGTTCTCGACAGCTGTGTACGTCGCTGCGGCCTCGTTGGCCCGCTCCTGAAGGTAGGCACTCCGGACGCTCTGTTCGAGGTCGGCATCCACCTGAAGATCGTCAGCGATGTCCTGTAGTTCGTTCCGGGCCCGCTCCTGATTCTTTGGCGTGATGTGGGCCGTCAGGTCGAACTGCACGTCGGTCATCTCGAAGAGATCGCTGAGGTAGCCGTCGTTGGGGTAGTCCGGGTAGTCGGCGATGTACAGCGTCGTCGTCCACTGCTCGCCGACTCGGGCGGCTCGCGTTTCCCACTCGGCGGCAGCCGGCGCGGTCACCGTCTTGTGAGACTCAGCGATGTCGTCAAGGAGCTGGCGTTCGGCCTCGCCCTGTTCGAGTGTCTCCTCGTCGAGAACATCCGAGAACTCGACTTCTTCCGTGTCGTCTTCGGTGTACCAGTCCCAGAGGAGTTTTCCCCCGATACCGAGCAGGACGACGATGAGGAGATAGAGCGCCGCACCCTCCGTAGAGGTCGGACTGGAGAGCCATCTGACGAGCTGGCTGCCCACGCCGCCCCCTGCTTGAAGGACCGCGCTACGCATCGAACGCATCCTCCCGGCGCGACTGGCCGATGATCGGTTGTTCGCGAACGACACGCTCTGCCTCGTCGTAGTCGTGTTCCCGACCGTTCCAGAAGTCCATATTCAACACGAAGAGTTCGACCGTGCTGAGCCGCCGAGCGGACCAGCCCGACGCCTGCTGGATGAACTCCGACCGCACGTCGTTGACTCGGCTGTCCAGCTTCTCGAACATCTGAGCGCGACGTTCGACGTCAGTGAGGTCCTCGCGACGGGTGACGAACGGGTTGAACAGGAAGCCGATGACGGGGAACTGCGTCAGCTTCTCGGCGGGTGTGCCCTCGTCGCGGAAGCGGTCGTAGACCTCCAACGGGCTGACCTGGACGCCGATGTAGTATCGCACCTGCTGGATGCCGCGCTCCCGCATCTCCTTCGGTCGGGTCTCCCGGTACTCCTCGAGGAGTTCCTTGAAGATCGGGTTCTCCGTGACGTCCTCGTCGTTGAGGCGGTCTTCGATGTTCTCCGTAATCTGTTCGACCGGGAACGAGCGGGTCGTCGCGTGGAGTTTGAGCTTCGAGTCCAGCTCTTTGTTGGCGAAGTCCTCGCCAGCGTCTTGGAGCTGGGCCCAGTCGTCGGACATCGCGAAGTCCATGTTGTCGGGGTCGATCTCGATGAACGCCTCCATCGTCCCGTCGTCCCGCTGAATGGCTCCTGCGCCCGGCCACGCCCGCTCGATGTTCGTGAGGTCCTGCGTTCGCTCGTCCGGCTTGAAGGGCGTGTAGTTCGCTAGGCCGCCCTCGTTGCGCTCTGTTTCGTTGGTGGTCCCGTCGGCGTCTTCGGGAGCACTGAATGTAATCTGCGGCCGCTTGACGTACCGATAGACGTCCTTGGTCCACGTCCACGCATTCAGGTGATCGGGAGAGACGTAGACGATGGCGACGCCAAAGCCGAAGCCGCCGGCGACGAACGGAAGCGCAAGCGATTCGATGCCCGTGAGGCCGGCGATGAACAGGCCGACGATCGGGAAGGCGATCAGGACGCCCACGTCACCCTCCTCGATATTGAGGTAGGGGATACGACTCTCCTCGCCGAACTGGTCCATGATGCGCCGTGCGGCTGCGTCTTTGTCTATCGACATTGTTAGTGGATCCCTCGATCAAAGTCCATCCCGCGGTCGTCACTCGCCGATTCCGCTGTCGCTCCACCTGGGTCATTCTCCGTTCGACGGTACGATGGCGTGCCGCTACCGTCTTCTCCGTGCCCACCGCGGGCAGCTGCTTTTTGGGCGACGGCGTGGCCAGCGGCGGCTTTCGGCCCCCAGCGAGCGGCGGTCGTCGCGACGCCCGCGCCACCGACGTAGGCCCCGGCGGCGACACCGCCAACGAGGGCTGCACCTTTCGTCGCACCGCCGACGACTTTGGCCGTCAACGGAGTCGCGTATTTGAACGTCTTCCACGTGATGAAGAGTGCGACCAGTGGGAGGGACGCAGCGACGAGATATTTGAGGAACGCTGTTCCTGGCGTGAGCGTCCCCCCACCGTAGATCAAGTCGTATCCCTTGAGTACCATCGCAGCGGGGAGCGGGAGGACAGCTAACGGGACAAATCGTTTGTAGAACCCCATCGCGATATCGGATACGACTGGAATGTTTCCGTAAGCCAGTGCAAATGCAATCGGCATTCCGTACAGGTAGACATAGAGCAGAATCATCCGGATGTAGAACAGCGCCTCTAGAGCCCACATCGAGATTCCACCAATCACGGCGAACAACAGCCCCAACCCTGGATTTGTGATAGATACCTGCAAGAACCCAAGCATTGCCTCCGTAACTGAGGAGAGTTCCGGCATCAGGGCGATAGTGAATCCGTCAACGAGGTAGAGCGCGAGAGTCCCAATCCAGTACCACGTGATAATCAGAAAGGCTCCGACCCAGGCTGTCTTCTTGGTTTTTCGGGCTTCATAGGCACTCCCGATATTGAAGATTCGAACCGTGTGACGCCCCTGGACGGTTATCACGAGGAGTAAAAGGGCGACCAGCATGATTTCGCCGCCGATGAGAGCATCGTGGATCGCTGGCCAAGGTGCATTGGTCGGATCACCGAACACAAAGGCCCCGTTCGTCTCTGGAGTGGGCGTCCCGAACATTCCCTCGGTCAGAGTCTCATACCCCGACCTGAGACCGTCCATGAACAGCCCGATGAACCACTCAACAACGTCCTTTATTCCTTCGAGGACGACATCAATAAGATCGACCATCGTTATGCTCCAGTAATCGTGACCTCACAATCAGTCATATCGTCAGACCCGGAGTACTGGACATTGTAGGCACTCGTAACTCGATTGCCACTGACTCGGGTCTCGACGATAACCGTGAACTGGCCACTATTCCCGCCTGGGGAACAGCCCATTCCGTCCTCAGTTTCTGTGCCGAACGGAAACGAACTACTGTACAGGTCGGCCGTTTCGCCAGGGGAGACTACTACCCGATCGGTTTCGTGCATTCCACTGCCTCTGGGGTTCTCAATTGGATTGGGGACATCCCCGGAGAAGATCAGTTCCGTTATCGCTTCCGGACCACTCCCTGTATTCTCTACCGTGACGAATGCCTCGCCATTCTTGATCCGGTCCGTCTCGGATTCTCCATAGACTTCGTCCCACGGCTTATCTGGATTATTCCGATAGAGTCCAACATCCTGTACCTGGATCTCTGAGCGGAGTTCAGTCGTGGTCTCGACTATTGTTTCCCCACCCTTCAACGCGAGTACACGGTACTCACCGGGCGCATACGCGGTGCCGATCTCGAACGAAACCTGTTGAGCACCTGCGGCTACGTCACGTTTCCCAAATAGCTCGCCGTTCGGTTGAATAAGGTTGATTTGGTCGACGTCGGCCTCTCCGGAGAGTTCGACGACGAGTGTTGCCCCCTCGACAGCGATACGCGTGAGTGGGCCTTTACCATCTGGAGAGGTCGTTCCATCACTGGGTGTTCCAGACCCGCTATTGTTGTTTAGACAGCCAGCGACGCCTACAAGCGCAGCGCTGGCGACTGTTCGGAGGGCGGTTCGCCGACTGATGTGTGGGTGATTTCTAGTCATGGACTATGGGTTCCGTTGGAAGATGTCTTCTGGGCCAAGCATCCGCAGGATGCGCTTGCCAGCGTAGAACATCACGAAGAACGGCAGGAGCTGCCAGCCGACCTCGAACACCAGCGCAAACCAGCCGTCGATCGTCCCTAGAGGGTGCCAGCGGGCCGTCGCGGTATCACTCACGTATGCCGGGTCGTGCCCGAGCCACGAGCCCGGATGGTACCGAGCCGTGTAGATGCCCGGTTCGTCAATGGTCACGATCGCCACTCCTGAGGCGTTGGTCTCGACGCGCTGATCCGCGACCGTGATGTACCCGTTTCGGGTGGTGCCGCCGATTGGATATTGACGGCTATTGTCGAGCGCGATCGGCGCACCAGTTTGATTGTCCCGGAGTTCAACCCTGAGCGTTGCTTGCGACTGATTCTGCTGGATGACTTGGACAGTGAGATTGCTGCGGTGGAGCTGTCGCTCGGACCCGGCATCCGGCTCAACGATTGACGCATTCACGCCCCGGACGATTCCCGCAACATGGAGCGCCTCTCGATCGACGTTCTCGGCTCGAACGGCGACGCCGTACGTCGTCGTGTACGACTGGTTGACGATGTCGATATTGATGTTCTCACCGATGGTGCCGACTGGCGACAGGCGGTCAGTCCCCCAAGTCTCGATGAGTTCCGGTCCGTCTCGAACCGGCTCGGCACGCGGCCCGATCCGCGAGGGATAGGCGTGGACGTACACCGGAATCGCGTCTGACTCGACGGTGGCGCTATCCGTGCGATTCGACCGGACGAGCGTGTCCCAGTTGGTGTTCCGAGCGGTGTAGAACCGCCAGATGCCACGGACCCGTGCCTCACCGTCCTCCGTGAGCGTGTACCCCTGCCACGGCCGCGACTGGAAGATGGCCACGCCGGCATCGCCGTTCGGATACTCGGCGTAGTAGGGGTACGCCGAGAGGTCGTAGATCTCGACGGCGATCGAATCGGAGACGTTCCGGGATTCCGTCCGATAGGTGACGTCGACGTCCGTGCGGTCACCTAGGTCGGTTCTGACGGTCTTCTTCAGCCGGACGCTTATCTCCGCTTCCAGCGTGAGATTCGCACTCCAGTCGTCCTCGATCTGGTAGTCGAGGGCAGGCGTATGGGCCTCGTCACGCTCGGCGATGGTCTCGCCGTCCTTCTTCAACCGGACTTCTTCGATCTCGTGCTCCGTGAGCGACCACGAGATAGTCCTGTTGCCAGAGGAACTCCCATTGGGGACGCGCACACGATAATCGACGAAGCCCCGCATCGTCCCGTTCGGCGCGATATACAGTGGGTTTTCACCGGACTCGAGGTGTCCGCGAGTAGAGGGCTGGACCGCGAAGATCGTCGCGTGAGCATCCTCAATGAAGACGCCGTCCTCGAGGTCCGCGTGCGGGGGGTGGACGGAAGTATCTGGGCCGCCGGCGTTGAGGTCCTCGAAGTCGTTCCGCGTCCACGTCGACGCGGTCGCTGGCGGCTGTTTGAATGTGACGTCCGTCCCGTTAGCGACCTGATGGACGGCGGAGCGGTTCTCACCGTAGCGCTGGCGGTACTCCTCTTGCGTGATGTAGTTGTCCGCATCCCGAGACCACAGCGTTGCCGACTCGTTTTCCGTGAGCCCGTTCCCCTCTGTACCCGGTCGTGGCGGGTCAGCGGCGACGATACCCGTGACTAGGCTCGTCGCGAGCAAGCCGGCCATGATCACGGAGAGCTCTCGATGGTTCATAGGGCTCGCACCGGGGGTTGCGGAGTGCTTACCAGGGGACGAGGTCGACGCACTGCGCCAGCGGGAGGCCCATCATCGACCCGGCGACGGTGTACAGCGGGCCGAGGACGACGAGGACGACGGCGGACTTCATCGCCGAGCGCTTGTGGCGCTTGAGCCCCTTCTTCTGCTCGGGATTGAGGGTAAACATCTCGATGAGGGAGTCAGCCTGCCAAACGATGGCGAGGCCGACGATCCCCAGCGCGGTGGTCAGCTGGAAGAACCCCTCAATCATGCTCGGGAGGTTGTCTGCGCTACAGACCGCGTTACTCTGGGCGGCGACCGGCTGGACAGCGAACAGGCTCAGCAGGACGACGGTGAGTGCTGCCCGCCGAGGGATTGTCCCGGTCAGCAGTGACTTGTTTTCAGTGCTACGCTCAGGGTCGGAGGAAGTCTGGTCCTGTGACATAGCGGGTTAATCATCCTTGGCGTCTCCAGCCGTTGGCTGGCTTTGCTGGTCGTCCACGAGCGACTGGAGATCAGCGAAGCGATTGGTGTTTTCAGCGATCTCTTCGAGTGTATAGCCCTGCTCACGGGCCCGTTCGAGGAGGTCACGGAGTTCATCAGGGTCAACGCCGCGGACGTCCATCTCCTCGCGGAGGGCACGGCGATAGAGGGCGGAAGCGTTGATGTGGTCGTTCCACATCAGGTACAGATCATCGATGTCTTCGATGGTGACTGACCTTGTAATCATACATGCGGGTATGTGTCTGCACCGGTTGAGTCCCGGTACACATTGGCGCGGTAGCTGGATGATACCTAAATGCTTTCTGGCTATCAAGTGGTGCAAGTTTGTCGAGTAAATTATACCCAAATTACTTGTTGCTCCCGTAGAAAAGATCTTAACCAACAGAGGCACACACGATTGGGAGTTTGTTGGTTAATAGTGAGAATCAGCTCACTTACTCAAGCTCCACAACTTCGCCGCTTCCCTCGTCAAGGATTTCTCGCACTTCGGCCAGGAGTTCCTGTCCTTCCTCGTGGAGCTGTGTGCCTTCTTCGAGATCACACTCATCCGCATCGAGCTGTCCAATGATTTCCTCGACACGACTCAGCCGGTCGTGGATTTCTGCATCGTTTGCCACGGTTAGATCACCCCCAGCCACAGCCCGGTTATGAGTAACAACAGCAACAGCAGCACAGCGATTGCGGCCTTGTAGTAAACCGGGGCAACACCCTCTGGTGCGGCTGCCTCGCCGACTGCTTCGGCGAGTTCCTGCTCGTGTTCGTGCTCCTGCTGGAACGTTTCGTACTCAGCTTCGAGGTGTTGCTCCAGCGGCTTGACTTCGCTCGCGAGGAACTCCTCGCGAGAATTCACGATATACTCGCCGGCAGCCGTCGGCGTGATCGTAGCGATGTCCGCCACCTGATCCGCGATGAGCCGGTCATCGGTGTGTCCGATGGCGGTCACGATCGGCGTGTTCGAGGTGATGATTGCCTCCGCCACTCGCTCGGTGTTGAACGCCTGGAGGTTCGAATCGCTCCCACCGCCACGGCCGACGATAATCGCGTCGACGTCCTCCGAACGGTCGAGATGGTGGATGCCGTTCGCGATGGACGTCGGCGCCTCTGACCCCTGGACGGTGGCGTCCTTCACCAGAATGTCGGCGGTCGGGTCCTGTTCGTGGATTGCGTTCTGGATGTCGTACCGGGCGTCTCCTCGAAGGGACGTGACGACGCCGACCCGCTCCGGGAACGCCGGCGGTTGCTGTTTCTGCTCGTCTTCGAACCAGCCACGCTCTTCGAGTTCGCTTCGCAGTCGCTCGACAGCCGCCGCCTGGTCGCCGTAGCCGACGACGATCACCTCCCACGGTTTGAGGTCGATTTTCCCACCTTCGACCCAGTAGTCGATATCGCCCTCAAGGATGACTTCGGTGCCGTCTTCGAGGTCGGCATCCATCTCCCGATAGCGGTTTGCCCAGAGCAGACATGGGAGCTCGGCGTCGCCGTCGGTGAGCGTAAAGTAGAGCGCCGTACTGTTCTGGTGGAGGTCAGTGACTTCGCCAATACAGCGGACGCTGTTGAGGGCAGGCGTGTCCTGGACGACCGACGCGATCCGGTCGTTTAGCTGGGACACGCTAAGGACCTCTCCCGCATCAGGTTCGACCGCCTGCCGGTCAGCATCCGATGCGTCCGCCATATATGTCTACTATCTTCTGGACAGAAGCCTGAAAAAGGTATCTTTGCTGTTATTCGTTCAACATTTCCCGATTTTTACTTTCACTCCGCTTTGATGACATTTAGATTCCGTTGGGCCCTTGGCTGGATTATGAGCAACAGTGGTTCCGATACAAGTTCTGTAGAGACAAGCAGCCGGGGAGCTGTTATTTTGGATGAATCAGATCCGCGAACGGTGATAGAACGCTTACCAAATACCGTCTTCCCGGTCATGATTCGATTTGCTCTCCAGAAATCGACGAGTGGTGACCGGACACACGAGTCGCTAAGGACACCAGATTACCCTGTAGACGTGCGAATTCCACAGGGAGCATACATTCCGCAATCTACAGTCTATTTCGATAATCCTGCAGAGCGGCCACCACGAAATGCAGCGGCCTGGCGACCACGAGAATTCGTTGGTGCGCTCTCTGAGCTATTAGATGAAATCGAGGACTCACCACATGTCGATCCAGATCGGTTACAATTCACCGACCTTTGTGTGGCCGAAATAGCCCCCCGGTATACTACCAGCGACCCACAAACAGGTGACACCGTCGCCACGCCAGAATTGTACGGTGACCAGGGGGACATCACCCTCGGGTATTTCCGGCGTGAGGGGAGTCTCTCTGCAACCGAAGTTCGGGATTCCCTCGATACTGCAATGCCTGGTGAAACGCGGTCTCCCCCACAGCTCATCCAGATCACTGAAGCAACGGCTAAACCGGCTCGGTCAAGTCGAGAGACACAGCAACCAGCGGGACGACACAAATACTTCACAGAGGGTGAAGCTGAGCGGGTAGACAAACTTGATGCAACTCCTGCCGCCTGGATGCTGGACCAAGTTGCTGCGGCATCTGAGAGTCATCGGCCGCTTGATCCGGTACTCTCCGAAATTGAACGATTTTTCCCACAGCTCGCAGAGACTGATCTCCTCGAGTTCATTCAGCTACAGGGACGCACTGAGACGAGTGAACGATTCTACGCAAACGAAGTACTGTCACGATGAGTGAAGCAGTTCAAGAATCTGATGACGAGGGGTCGCAAAATGAGTACATCCCACGAGTCGGTGGGGAGATTGATCTCGATATTTCGGTTGACAGCGAATCCCCGTTCGTGGTTATCCCTCGTGGGGGAGCAAAGGAGATCGGCCGGAGTTGCTATCAGGTTGAGACGCGTAATGGAACGTATCTCGTCGACGTCGGACTGAATCAAGGTGACGGGGGATTATTCCCTGATCTAAGGGGACTCGATGAGGGACAGATAGACGCGGTTTTTCTCACCCACGCTCATATCGACCACGTCGGCTCGCTCCCCCTGTTGGAGAGCTACGGCTTTCTCTCTGATCAGGCACCAGTGATTACAACGAGACCAACAGCTGCGCTTGCAGACACATTACTTCGAGATTCACTGAAGCTTCACCGACGAGCGACGCAAAAACCAGGGAGAGAACAACAGTACTCGAAAACAGACCTGAGGAAAGTTATCGACCGATTCCGACCCTGTGGATACCAGGCGGCAGACCTGAGTGATCACGTCGCACATATCGAAGATACGGAAACCCTCCACTTCGAATTCGGAAATGCAGCCCACCTACTGGGCAGTGCTTGGTTAGCGCTAACAGTAGACGGTTCACGGGTTGTCTTCTCAGGAGACATTGGCGGCCGGTCGAATCATCTCCCCGAAATTGATGAACCTCCACAGGCAGACGCCCTCTTCCTTGAATCGACGTATGGGGACACCCATTCGCATACTAGTGCCACTGACACCCGAACGGACATCTACAACGAAGCCATCGACGCAGCTACCGATGGGAAGCCAGTACTCATCCCCTGTTTCGGGGTTGGGCGATCCCAAGAGCTGCTCTATATGTTCAAAAACCGGGTTCACACGCTTCCTGAAGAGGACCGAAAGCAGCTCAACGTAGTCTATGATGGCATGGCGCAAAGCGCCACTGGCACGTATAACGAGCACTGTAGAAGCGAGTTCGCAGCCGAATCGATCCGAAACTACATAGTAAATTCAGGTGACCAACAACCATTCCTCTTCGATCAGGCATCGGCCGCTAGACGAATGCCGATGTCTCGCGAGGAATTGCTCGAAGCTGATGAGACACCGATCATTATTGCTCCATCTGGAATGCTCTCGGGTGGGTTCTCACCGACCTACTTACTTGAATTCTGCCAGCGGTACGATGATGCACGCGTAATTCTCTGTGGGTATCAAGCCGAGGGGACACCTGGTCGTCAATTGGAGGACGCTATTGAGGAAGATCTCGAGAGAGTTGGTGTCACTCTTCCCTCGAACGGACTTAACGGAGGGATACCAGATGAGGGCGAGGGAACCCGCGTGAAGGTGCCCGTAAGCTGGATAAGTCGATATCACGGCCTCTCAGCTCACGCAGCGCGAAATACGTTGCTTCAATTCGCTCGCCAAGTCTCACCGTCCCAAGTGTACCTTATTCACGGTGAACAGGAGCAACAAGAGAAGATGGCGCAGCACCTGAGAGATAATCTAGACTCGGTTTCCAAGATCCAGTTGACGGGAATGATGCATCCGGTATCTGTGTCGCCGGATCTTCCCGAAGAAGAGATCGTTGGTGACAGGCCTGCGAAACGAATACTAGACGAGCGTGGTGCTGACATTGAGGTTGGCGATAGTGCCCAATTCGGGTCAGATGCAGTCCACGGGACGTTATCCGAGTTCAGTGATCAAATCGAAGCTCTTGAATTAGCTTTGCGCACGTTGAGTGGTCAGCTCGCCGTTGAACGACATGATAGTGGATTTTCGGAAGAAGATATACGCCAAATTGTCCGAGATGAGATGGATGAGATTGTCCGTGAAGCAGTTGAAGAGAATCAATCCAACTGAGCGAGTCAGAGCGTCTCCATAGCCGAAGACACCAGTCCGGATCATAGGATTGGCTCTATGATGTCTACCTCATCTACTGGAGATTCAGATCTACCCGACATCATCAATTTCTTCGAGAGCCTCCGTGGCCACGTCCCCCAACTCGCCAGCCTCAATATGTGAGTATCGTTCGCGAACCATCTCTTCGGAGTTATCGAGATACCGGGCTGCTACGGTGTACCCGAACGCGCGGACGAGGACCTCACCCATCCCACGTCGACCGCCGTGGGGTGCAAGATAGTCGTGTTTCGGATGGTCGATGTCGATCTCGGCAGCCTCTGAGAGTCGCTGGAGAACCGACCGTGCTCCATCCGTTGTAATCGACGGCGGCCGAATGTCCTCATCGAACGCAAGCAGTAGGTCGCGAGCGTATTCTTCACGGCGTTCAGTGATTGCTTCTGGGCGTTCCCCTCGTTCAGTTAGCTCTTCTTGGACGAGCTCTGCGAGTGTCCGTTGGTCGAATGTCGGAAACACAGGCCAGCGCTCCGTCGGCGGGTCCATCAGCTTGCGGTAGCTCCGCAGCGGCGAGATCACCGGGTCGGGGAGACTCGCGGCGTCCCACTGCTGTTTCTTCCGATAGACGTCCATACTCCCGTCGTCAAGGGAGAGGTCCTCCCAGCGGACGCCGCGCCGGCGCGGGTCGTTCGGATCCCGTAGTAGCTCCCCAACTCGAACGGCGGTGTAGGAGAGGACGAACACCAGAACCCGGTCACGAGCCGCCTTCAGCGCCGCGTAGCGTGCTCGCTGCTTGTCGAGTGGGTTAGTATCCTCCGGGAGCGTCGTGTACGCCTCAACGGCGTCGCGGGCCCGTTCGTCGACGTGGCGGGTGAGGGCGTGGCGCTGTTCGGACGTCCAGGCCTGCTGGTCGCCAGGCTTGCGACCGTCGTCCTCCGGCAGTGGCGCCATCGCACTCGCCCGCTGGGCGTAGTGCGCCTCGAGATAACCCTCGTTGACACACCAGCCACACCACCAGATGTTGAGACTAGTCGTCTCAATGCATACGGATCTGACACTGATTTCTTTGTACAGGGTCTCTCGATCAGCCGAACCCGTGACTTAATTTGAGCGCGTCGTCGATCTCGGCCATTGTCGAGTCGTCGAGACTGCCAGCCACCGAATGGATTCGGTTCTCGACAGACACGACTCGAATTTGGTCAAGCCGCACGAAGGGGCCTTTCTCAAACAGTGAGTCCGACGCTTCCACAAGTAACGCCAATCAACCCGTCAAGAAGCGAGAACGATGATACCCGACCGAGGACTTCTTCTGTCCGACATACTACGGTCGGTAGCGGTTGAAGCTCACAATAGACACTGAATATTGAACGGAGCAGATAAAACGATGTCAACAGCCAGGAGTTTCCGTGATGAAAATAAACGGATCGCGCTCGCGATTGTAGTCGGCGACGTCTCCGGCGACCGCTTCGATGAGTCGGCGATGAACTTCTCTGGCTGCTCGTCCCTCGTCTGGGCTCAAGTAGTGGAGCCCGCCCAGCTCCGTCCAGAAATCACCGTCAAGCCAAAAGAGTGTCTCGTCGTTCGACTGATAAATGATATCGCCGTTATCGGTCAGTCCCTCGGTGTCAAGTTGACGACCCGAGAGCTGAGCGCGTGCCAGCACCGCCACAAGCTGCCGGCGTGAAATGGATGCATGAACAGCAACATCGTCGATCAAACTCCCGAAGTAGGCTTCGACAATATCAATCGTTTGGGAGAACTCATCAAGCGTAACGGAATCTAACGGTATTGTATCCCTTGGTACTTCTCGAGTTTCCCAAGATCGAGAGCCGCTAAGTAATACGTCAGATGCAAGGTTGAGTTCAATACTATCCGCCGTTCGACAGTACTGTGTTCTATCCCTGCTCTCGTCCGCAGTGACCTCTTCTAAATACATATTCTCAGAAAGTTCCTTCACACGTCTATAACAGGTGGCAATCGGGATATCTAGCTCTTGACTCAGCCAGCTAACTGATCGCGGTTCCTTCGCCGCCCGCAATATATCTACGCTGTATTTCCGCCCGAGTACCTCAACTGCTTCCGTCGACATCTTGTTACCACAATTGATTCTCAAGGGTGAATAGCTGTACCCTATATTTATCGAACCAATTCTATTGGGGCCGATATGAAATGGTTCCCTAAGCGAAAACATAATACAGCGGAACAACAAAATCGGATGTATGAGCGATGGAGACGCGTACACGGAACATACCCCCGCAGGACTTCTCGAGTTGTCTTCGGAACTGAATCAAGCTGGTTCTATCGAGGACGTCTCTGTCGTTGCGGTCCGAATGTTGGATCTCAATTTTGATGCGCCTCTTTCGGCGATCTGGGAATACGATGAGGAGGGAAACGAACTCCGCCCAATCGCCGAATCAACTGAGGCACAAGAGGTGATCGGCGATGCACCTATCCTTCCACTTGATTCTCTCGCCGGGCGTGTGTACAGACAGAATCGTCCGGAAGTGTTCGACGATGTCCACGAGGCCGACGGCACGTATAATTCAGACACCCCGATTCGGAGCGAAATTCTTGTGCCAATTTCAGATTTCGGCGTCTTGAGTGTCGGAGCTACTGAAGTGGATGCCTTTACTCAGAAAGATGCAGAACTGGCGAAACTCGTCGCCTCGAATCTCGAACCTGCAATTTCACAAATCCGATACCTCGAGGAGTTACAGGCTGAGCGTGATTGGACACACACGTTGTTTGAAGGTTCCAACGATGCCATTTTCATTAGTGATTCAGATGCGAATTTCGTCCAAGTGAATCAGGCTGCTTGCCAGTTAACTGGCTATGCGCGAGAGGAACTCCTCTCGATGCGTATTCCCGATCTTCACGAAGAGGTCGACTTACATGCCTATCAGGATTACCACGACCAAATTTTAGCCGGCGAACCAGCAACCACTGAAGCGAAACTACTTCGGAGCGACGACAGTAAAATCGATGTCGAGTTCTCGAACCGTCGGATCGAGCGCGATGGGGCGGCCTATATGCATACCGTTGCGAGAGATGTGACGGAACAGCGGGAACGCCGGCGTCGCCTCGAGTCGTTTAAGTCGGCTATCGAGAACGCGAGTGATGGGATTGCTATTCTGGAGAACGAGGAGTACACGTACGTTGATCAAACGCATGCCGAAATGTACGGGTTCGAGGACCAAGATGAGTTACTGGGGCAGACTTGGCGTGATTTGTATACTGATGCCGTTGAAATCGAGCGCATAGAGGATGAGGCGCTTTCAGCGCTCCGATCTGATGGTGAGTGGAGAGGCACTGTAACTGCCTCTCCAGAAGGCAAAGGAGAATTTCCGACCGAACTATCCCTGACACGCTTGGAAGACGATCGAATCGTCTGTGTTGTCCGTGACGTGTCTGAAAAACGTCGGCGTCAAGCGGAACTTCGGGAGAATGAGCGGCGTTTCGAGTCGGTGTTCGAAGATCCTGAGATGCTGGTCGGATTACTGGAAACCACTGGTGAAGTGATCGATGTGAATGAAACAGCCCTGGAGTACGTTTCGCACGCTAAAGATGAGATGTTGGGGGAACCGATTTGGGAGGGGGAGTGGTGGTCACACTCTCAGACTCTGCAGGACGATCTAAAAGACTGGATCGATCGAGCAGCGTCAGGTGAGTACGTCAGTTTCCAATCCGAATACCCAACACCGGATGGAGAGATTCGGTTCTTTACCGGGACCATCCGTCCCGTTATAGGGGAATCAGGAGTCGAATCGCTCGTTATTTCCAGTCGTGATATTACGCCCCGTGAGCAGCGCCGTCGCGAATTAGAGACGTTCCAACAGGCTGTCGAGGATGCGAAAGACGGCTTCGCCATTCTCGAAGATGGAGAGTACACCTACATCGACGAGACGCACGTGAATATGTATGGATTCGATGATACTGATCAACTCATCGGGAACTCCTGGCGGATGCTCTATGACGAAGATGAGGTAGAGCGTCTTGAGTCAGAAGCCTTCCCTGTTCTCGAGTCGGAGGGGCACTGGCGGGGCAAAGTAACCGGATCCCAACCGGACGGAACGACGTTCCCGGCAGAGATCTCTCTGACTATCATCGATGATGGTCCCCTCGTGTGTACTGTGCGCGATGAAACTGAAAGACAGCAACGGGAACGTGAACTCGAACTCAAGGAGCAAGCGATTGACTCCTCGAATGTTGGGGTCATGATCACCGACCCACAGCGAGAAGGCAACCCGATCGAGTACGTAAATGAAGGATTCACCGACATTACTGGCTACGAAGAGGACGACGCGTTGGGTCGTAATCCACGTTTCCTCCAGGGACCCGAGACAGACCCAGACGAAATATCGAAGCTCCGAGAGGCGATTGCGGCCGGTGAACCGGTGACAGTAGAATTGAAAAACTACCGAAAAGACGGGAGTGAATACTGGAATCGATTGTCTGTCACGCCAGTCACTGATGTAGATGGAACGCTTTCGAAGTTTATTGGCATACAGCAGGACGTAACAGGTCGGAGGCAACGGACTCGGAGCCTGGCAGAACAGAACCGGAAACTCGAATTGGTTCTTTCTGGAACGGACACTGGTATTGCAGAGTGGAGTCTTGAGACGGATCAGATATCATTCGACGACACGCTTGTCGATTTACTTGGCCATGATCCGGACAACTATGAAGAGTTCGTACAGATCGTCGCGCCGGAAGATCGGGACCGTGTTCGTGAGTCACTAGAACGAGTCGGCGAGACCAACGACTTGTCTGCGGATTTCAAAGTTATTGATGCCAACGAACAAACGCGATGGATACACACAGATGCTGTTCTGATACCCGATGACGAAACTGGAGAGAGACTTGTCGCGATTGCCACGGACATAACGGAGCAAAAACGACGGATTCGGCAGATTCAACAGGAGCGGAAGCGATTCCAGATCCTCTCGGAAAGTCTCGAGGAATACGCCTTTGTACTTCTCGATGACGATGGACAGATCGACAGCTGGAATGATGGAGCAGCCGACATCTTCGAATATGACGAAGAAGCTGCAATTGGTATGCCAGCAGCAGAGTTACACCCTGAACAGGATCAAAAACGTGGGATTGCTGATCGGTTATTAAAACAGGCATCACTCGCAGGAGAAAGTACTCACGAAGGACAGCGAGTCCGTCAGGATGGATCGTCGTTTCCTGCAGAAGTCTCATACGTCCCGCTTCAAACTGAAGATGGAGTGTTCCTGGGATACGGGATGGTCATCAGAGATCTTACTAACCAGCGTCAACAGCGGCGTAGAACAGAGCGGTTCGTTGAGGAATCAGTCGACGTCGTGTCTATCTTAGATCGCGACGGGTGTTTCACCTATCTTAGTGGCTCTGCTGAACGGGTTCTTGGATATGATCCAACTCAGCTAAATCAAGAGAGTGTCTTTGATATTATCCATCCTGAGGATCGGGAACGTGTAATGGAAGCGTTTTTCGCCGCCGTGGAGGATTCCGATTCAAGCGTTCAGCTAGAGTTCCAAGCAATGGATGCGGATGAGGAGTGGATTACTGTAGAGGCACGGGGACGGAATCTCTTTCACGATGAAGCAATTGGCGGGTTTTTGTTATATATGCGTGATATCAGTAATATAAGAAAACAGACGAAAAAATTCGAATCCGTATTCAATCAAACGTTCCAATTGACGGGACTGCTGACCCAGAGTGGTGAAATCCTCGAGCTAAACGACCCCCTCACGGAGTTCGGCGGCACAGGTGTCGAAGAGAGCAGAGGCACACCACTCTGGGAGTGTCCTCTGTTCGCGCATTCGTCTGAAGTGCAAACTCAAATCAGACAAGCAGTTACTGAAGCATCTTCGGGTTCATTCGTTCGGTTCAACGTGGAAGCAGAAGGCGTTGATGGACTCGCCAGCTTCGACTTCTCGGTCAAGCCGATCTCAAGCCAGCGCGGGGAGCTTAGCTTCTTGGTATTCGAGGCACGAGATGTTACAGCTCAGGAGCAGCGTCGGCGACACGTCCAGGTCTTACACCGGATTATGCGGCACAATATCCGAAATGATCTGACGAAACTGAGAGGGTATGTCGATCTGCTTGCGTCGGACACAGAGACAGACACTCGTGAACAGCGCGCTGCGACGATCCGAGACATTCTCGACAAGTGGGAAAGAATGGCAAACAAGACCCAAGAGCTCCAGAATATACTCACGAGCGAGAGCGCTCTCGCTTCCCACCAGAGTGCTCAGCAAATAGCTGAGGATATTCAAGCCAAAAAAGAAGACGAGCATGCTAATGCGAATATCACTATCACAGCCGACCACGATATAGAATCACAAATACCGAGTGACCTTGAGAAGGCGATTTCTGAGCTCGTTGAGAACGCCATCACAGCGAACGATACTGAGCATCCATCCGTACAGATCAGTGTCTCGCAACCCGATGAACGGTGGGTAGAGGTTTGTGTGTCCGATACTGGGCCTGGACTCCCGGAAATGGAGAAAAATCTCCTCGAAACTGGCGAAGAAACACCGCTAAGTCACGGTCAGGGGCTCGGATTGTGGATGGTGCGGGCACTGGTGACTCGTGCTGGGGGATCGATTTCAGTCGACACCTCGGGCGATGGGAGTGAGATCAGACTGGAAGTCCCCACCCAACCGGCTCGAGAGGACTCACAAAAACCGGGCATCGTGTCGTAAACTATGACCCAAAACGGAAACACAAAAATCCTGGTCGTCGAGGATGACCAGAGTTTGGCTGAGCTGTATGCAGAGTGGCTCGCAGACCGCTATGTTGTCGAAACCGCGTACTCTGGCGAAGAAGCCTTAGAAGCGTTTGATGCGACTGTCGATATCGTCCTTCTGGATCGGATGATGCCTGGGTTATCCGGCGGAGAGGTTCTTACGCGACTCAGACAATATGAGTCGAACTGCCAGGTGGTTATCGTCTCTGCGGTGACACCGGACTTCGATATCGTCAAAATGGGATTCGATGCGTATCTCGAAAAGCCCGTTGAAGCTGACGACCTCGAAGACGTTATCTCCCAGATGCTCACTCGAGCCGAGTACAACGAAGATCTGCAAGAGCTGTTCTCGCTGATAGAACGCCAATCGACCCTGGAAGCGGTCATGGACGCAGATACCCTCGAAACGAGCCCGAAATACCAGGCACTCACGGACCAAATCACAGAACTCGAGGATAAAGTCGAACGGTACCTCCAGAACCTGCCAGACAGGGATTTTCGAGTGGCTATCGAGCGTCTGCAACGAACAGCAGCAGAGCGCAGGGAACAACAGCAGTACCAGTCCCTCACTGAAGACGTATTAGACACATCACAGGAAGGGGTCATTGTAATTGACCGTGATGGACAAGTGGTGTGGGCAAACGAAACTACCGAAGAATTACTCGGAGTTGATAGAGACGATATCCAAGGGTCTGACTACAGTCGAATTGCTTCTGAATCGTACCAGGAATATCCCTCAGGTGAGCAAACACTGTCTGACCTCGTAACTCATTCTCTAGAGAACATGAATTCCGAAGTCGAAGCCATCGTCCGTATCCCTGAGACGGCTTCGAAAGAGCAGCAGTGGTTGGAGTACTGGAGCGGGCCGATTCAAACTGGTCTTTATGCAGGCGGGCGGATTGAACACTACCACAATATTACAGAGAGGTACGCGTATGAACAACAGCTTGAGGATCTGCATGCGGTTTCCCGCGATCTAATGACAGCGGACTCGGAACGTAGCATCGGCGAGACCGTGACAACTGCCGCAGTCGGGGAACTCGGATTCGAGTTTGCCGCGATATATACACGAGAAGAGCACACAGGACGCTTGGTCCCACTAGCACACGCATCCACGGAAGATGTTATTGAAATTGACCTTCCCACTATCTCTGAAGGAGACACACCAGTCTGGACAGCCTACGTGACTCGAACAGAACAGTTGAGTCCCGAAGACGAAGACGTTACAGATACCCAGTCAAGCCAGTGGTTGACAGAGGAGTTCTCGTCGTGGCGTCTCTACTCACTAGAATCAGAGGGGGTTCTGTTGGTGGGTATGACCACGACGCCAGAGATCCCCTCGAGAAAGAACAAATTGGCAAAAACGTTAGCAGCGAACGCAGCAAGCGCATTCGAACGAACAGCACAAGAGGCGGCCCTTCGGGAACGCGACCAGCGGTTAAACGAGCAAAACGAACGGCTGACACGACTGGATCGCATCAACACACTGATACGGTCGATAAGTGCCACGGTTATCAGTGCAAATACACGAGAAGAACTGGAGCAGGAGGTCTGTAATGCTTTAGCTCATCTGAATCTGATTAGCGGGGCGTGGATAGGTAAAAAAGATATTAATACGAATACGATCGAGGTCAGAGCCAAAACGGAGTCGCTCACATATCAAAACGTGGGAGCGGACGACGGTCCAGCAGATGACAATACCCAACGGAGTAACTCTACATTGCCACCTGCTGAACGGGCATACAGGATTGAAGATTCGGTCGTGGAGAGCGACTTAATGACCGCTCGCTCCGAAACGGAGTGGGAACAAGACGCACTGAAAAATGGCACCAACTCGATTGTGGCTGTACCACTACAGAGCGAGGCTTCGAGCCTTGGCGTATTAGAAGTCCACTCCAAACTGCCAAACGCCTTCGCTGAAGAAGAGGTGACAGCCCTCACAGAACTCGGTCAGATAATAGGTCACGGGATATCAGCACTCCGGCAAAAAGCGGCGCTCCTATCCGGTGGGGGCACACTCCTCGAGATCCAGTTTGAGGACGATACTGGCCTCACAACCCTTGTTTCGGATATGGAGACTGATCTCGAAGTGTTGAATGTAGTGACTGAGAGTCCACATCACCTCCTGTTCGCGCGAGTGACCGGTGAAAACGTTACTCCCGAGGCGTTCGAAGCTGCTGGTTTCGATCCAGAGACGGTCATTTTGAGCGACTCTCGAAATGGTATCTACTGTAAAGTCCCGGTGCGGAACAGCAGCTTTTGCGAGAAACTGACCGACCAAGGAGTTGCGATAAATCAAATCACAAACGCTTCCGAGTCCAACGAGATCGTGGTTTCAGTAACCGTGCCATTCACCGTCGACGTCGGGGAATATCTGAGTTCACTCCGGGAAGACTACAGCGATCTCACCCTGTTATCCAAACTGGATAGTGAGCGAGGAGAAACTAATACCTCTCTCTCAGCACGTCTTGATGGAGCTCTTACCGCCCGGCAAGAAGAAGTCTTACAGACGGCGCTCTACGCAGGATATTTTAATTGGCCGCGGGATGCAGATTCGACGTCGATTGCCAAGACTCTCGATATCGCACAGTCAACGTTCAACCAGCATCTTCGAGCTGCTGAGTCTAATCTGCTGACGACTCTCTATCAGGATTCAACCGAGCCGTGACCTGCCTCAGTACCACGTTCTACAGTACTCGGGCTGTCCTGATTGTCGACATTCGGAAAACTGGCTCCAAATAGTGGGCCTTTCCATATAGGCATTAAATTTGGCAACCCGATATTAGAGGGTAGAAGACGTTTCATTGTAGAATAGATGTATCCTGTATGGCCGAAAGCTCTCCGCACCGAGAGTCCAGACCCAAAGGATGGAGTACGGATTCGCTCATTATACGGGAATTTGACAGGCCCGTTTGTGTCTCGGAGGCGGTCATTGAGACACTTATGGAAGCTGTCGAAGACTGGCCGGACCTCAATAGATCTCCTCCGGTGTTCGAATTCGTGGATGCAGACAAGTTAGATGGCCTGTTCAAAACGCGTGCAGTCGACGAGACCAGCCATATGCCCTCTGTGGAGTTTCTCTTTCAGCACGCCCTTGTGACGGTTCTGTATGGGTCAACAGTGCGTGTCATCGTCGAACGAGATGCGTGAGTGAGAACAGATGACCCATTCCAGTACCGTTCTGATCGTCGAAGACGAAGAGAATCTCGCTGACTTGTTTGGCATTTGGCTACAGGAGCAGTTCGAGGTTCATGTGGCCTATTCCGGGGAAGATGCACTGGAAATCTTCGCTGAGGAACCGATTGATATTGTCCTTTTAGATCGTCGAATGCCGGGCCTCTCTGGCACGGAGGTGCTACAATCAATTCGTGAAGGCGGCGATGCCCAGCAGGTGATCATGGTAACAGCTGTTCAGCCAACGGAAGACCTAGCGTCCATCGATGTGGATGACTATCTTCTCAAACCAATCGACCGGACAAAGCTTCTTCGAGCTGTGGAAGCTGCAGAGCTGATTCTAACATACGAAGATTCACTCACAGAGCTTCTCTCACTCACCGCGAGGAAAGCCACGTTAGAAGCGAACCTTGACAAAACAGAGCTGGAAAAGGACGATCGATACGGCGATCTCCTCCAGAGAATACGGGAGTTGGAGGAGGAAGCTGATACGACACTTCAGCGTCTCGAAACAGATTATCAGATCGATATGCTGGTCAGAGACCAGCGTATCGGATCCCAACCTGTAGAGCAGTTCTGATATGGTGCGAGGAGCCGTGGCATCCACTAATTGTGCTCCCAGCAGCAGTATCGAAGTACTCGCAGAAAATAAATATCCGCTGCTCATCGGATTGGTCTTCGTACGAGCTATAGATGCGAGTCTCACGTACTATGGGCTAAGCATCGGACTGCGAGAAGCCAATCCGATTGTCGTACTTATTGTTGAGACTCTCGGAATCATCCCCGGCCTATTCTTTCTCTCGTCGGTGTCACTAGTGTTATTATTCTTTCTTGGTGAATACCTGCTTCCCTGGGTCGCACAATCGAGACATAATATCGATCTGTGGAGCAATGTAGCATACCTTTCAGCTTTGGTCGTATGGAGCGCTGTGTCGCTTCATAATATGGTACTCATTTGGATATGAGATTGATCGAGTTTGTCGGTTTATTATTATATGTTTCAATTGTCTTAATTATATCATTTGCTATGCTGCTTTCTCTGCTTTAATTTCTGCAATGAAGGTCCGAAACCCTCATTTTATAAACGGTTTAGGGGGATGCATTATCGCAGCGGCAATTCACGGATTAAAACTGGATAGAGTATTGACACCTATTAGCAGAGGCAATCTACGAGTTACACTATACATGACATCCTCCGCGCCGTGAACGGCGCGGTTTCCCAAGCGTTGGGATCTTATGGTTCGCGGGACGCCCACTCTTGTGGGGCGACTTGCCCCGTGGATTTGTCGAACAGGCGCACCGCTGGCTGTGCCATCCAGCCGTTATCCCTATCTCCCCCGTCACAGACGAGATTCGGGAGTACCTTCTGTCGGATGTTCTCGGCTCCGTTCACGTCGGCGTTGGCGACCACCCCGCACTCGTCGCAGACGTACAGCCCACGTTCGACGCGCTGGCTGTCGTCGGTCGTCCCACAGGATGCACACGATTTGGACGTGCCGCGCTCGTCCACGAGCTCGACGCTGATGCCGCGCTCGGCGGCTTTGTATTCCAGCATCTCGATGAAGCGGTCGAACGCCCATCCGTGCAGGTCCAGATTGCCGTGGTCGCCCCAATCGGCGTCCTCGCGGATACCAGAGAGGTCGCCCACGGCAATCGTCCCGACGTTGCGGGCCGCACACTCAGCTACCACATCCTTCGAGACGGCGTGCAAGAAGTGGTCACGCCGCCCCCGGCGCTTCCGGTCTAGTCGTTGCGCTTTGTGGGAGTCGCTGTCGTCGCACGTCGCTCGCTCCTTCTGGAAGTAGTAGTCGTCCTCTTTGAGTGCGCCGCCGGGGTACAGCAGGGCCTCGTCTCCGACCGCGACGGCGGCAAAGTTGCAGATGCCGAGGTCGATACCTGCCACCCGGTCGCCGGGAGGGTCCGGGTCGCCAGTGTCGACGCGACAGACGATGTGCAACTCCCACTCCTTACCGGTCCAGACCGCCCGGACCTGCTGGACGTGCTGTACGTCCACATCCGGGTCGGTGGCGTACTCGCAGAGAACGAAGTCCGACCACGACTTTTTGAGATTCGCTCCTTTCGAGAGTCGAATCCTGTTGTGGTCGGGGTCGTGTTTGAAACCGTCCTCTTTGAACGTGACCGTCGAGCGGGGATGCTCGTCGCCCTGCTTGCGGTAGCCGGGTGGGTTCGCGTCCCCGTTGCCCTTTTGACGGTGGGCGTACCACGAGTCGAACGCTTCAGCTAATTCTTCGAGAATTGCCTGACTGGATTGAGCGTTCAAATCCGCGTAGCGTTCGTGACTCTTGAGGTACGCTTTGAGCGTGCCGTGGTCTGGAATCGTGCCGGTTTCACTCCAGATACAGTCGCAGGTCCACCGGGCGACGTTCCAGAGTTTCGAGGCGGCGAACCCAAGCGAATTGAGGTCGTCGCGCACCTGCTGGTGGTTGCGAATGGACGCAACGTAGGTGCGCGTGACCAGATTCGCCATACATAGCCTGTGGCGGAGTGGCTACATAATGGTGTGCCAACCGGAGTGAAAGTGGAATATCCGGCCCGACAGACCCGCGTGGACTGTGGCACCGGGCTTACGCGATTCACGCCCGGCGTGAACGCCGGGATTCTCTCGCTGTTAGAAGATAGATAGTAAGGCCAATACTTAGACGTTGACAATATTGATCAGGTATATCTATTGGGTTCAGAATTATGTTCTTCCTCAATAATAATAGAACCGGATACCTCTCAAACTGGTATCCAGCGAAGCGTCAGAGGCACACCCACCCCACCACCCACCCCCGTTTAATTAAATATAACACGCATTTTGAGTTCGTTCTACTTTCTATAGACTGATGCCCTACACCAGTCAGTCCTGTCGGACTGTGTTTCGACGGATCGCCCAACGACAATATAGTGAGTGGCCGGCGTACAATTCGACACCACTGTACGATCGAACGTCGCTCGCTGGACTGGAATCTGATATCCGGACAGTCTCAGAGACGTGGTTCGATCACGATAGTCACGACTCTATCGAGGAGTTCGTCTGTGCACTCCCGCTAGCCTACTTTCGGTTTAGCGCCCATGATCAGCATTCGTCTTTAGCTAAGACTGACGGTAATAATTTTCTCTCTAATGATAATTGGTGGTATTCAACAGGCTGATTCAGTCCATCGAGACACCATACAGTGTGAAATCGAGCGATGAGAGGCAATGGCAAGGAGGGATTTCGGTTCCTTGAGGTGCTGTTCGGACGAAAATCAGTCGTAAATCACGGCGATTCGGTATTACTGTGTGTATTAGCTAAAGACGGATGCCATGATCAGTATGCGGGGTCGACACGCTACCAGATGGCCACTCTCTTCCGGGTGTTCGTCCTGCAAGAATGCCACGGGTGGGAGCACGAAACCGCACTCGTTGGCTACCTCAGGAACCACCCTGAACTCCGCGATAAACTGGGGTTCGAGACGATCCCGTACCAATCGACACTGTGGCGAAGCTGGCACGAGCGGTTCATCCCTGACCTCCGAGAAACTGTCGAGACAGCCGCTCGAACGATCCTCATCAAAGCCCAGAATGCAGGTGTCGCGGTTCCGCGTGAACCGACACGAAAGCTCCGATATCACGGGAACAAGTCTGGTGAGTCAGACCCGGATGATCAAACTACGTTAATGGTAGTTGAGACTGCTGCTCTCAATGCATACGGGATGGAACCTATCTGAGCAGTCTGTCGAAGACAGTGGTTAGACGGTGAAACTGAACCGCCCTTTGCCCGTAGTTCCGGAATCACAGAGCCGTGTGTTTTCTAATGACCTGACCGAAGCACCCATCCGGAATCGAACAAATAAGGGCCCATGGATAGGGACGAGCAGTCGAGGTCACAGACAACTCCTGAATTGGAGGATGTCTCATCGCTCAAGCGGCTGCCGCTGCACTCGACCGATCTGTTGACTCTGCTGGGCCCGTCAGGCGTGGTGCTGTACGAGAGTCCGTCCATCGAACGCCTCTACGGATACGATCAAGAGGAACTGGTCGGCAAACAGGTCGCGGAGTACTTCCATCCCGAGGACCGGGACCGGGTCGTCAAGGCGTTTGCTGCCATCGTCTCCAGAGAGGACCACCACGTCGAAACGGTCGAATACCGGCACCTGATGGCAGACGGCTCCTACAAGTGGATCGAATCCGTCGGATCGTCGAACCCGACACCCGATGGCAACTACGTGATCAACTCCCGGGATATCTCCGAACGGAAACAGCGTGAACGAGAAATACAACAGACCCGAGAGCAAGTCCAGTCCGAACGCGACGGCAAGGAAGCCATCCGCCAACTCCTTTTGCAGACATCGACCAACCGGGAGATCGCTTCGAGTGTCTGTCACCTGCTCGTCAACGACTACGGCTACGAGTCGGCCTGGGTCGTCCGGAAGCAAGGACCAGGAGGTGGCGACCAGCATCCGGTTGTGATCGCCGACCACGGATCGGACCGGGGCTTCCGGCACCCCGGTGAGGGGAGCGCCATCGACGCAGCGACACGACGCACACTCGCCACGGACGACCCCGTGACAGTCACGACAGACATGGACGGAGAGAACGACATCGTCGCCCAACTGGAGCGGTGTGGACTGTTCTCGGTGCGGTCGGTGCCGTTGGTCCACGAAGGACTGTCCTACGGCGCGCTCACGGTCGTCCGGACGGATACCGGCAGCGACGTGGCAGGACAGTTGGTCGACGAAGTGGCGGCCGCCCTCGCGTTCAAACAGCAGGTCCACCGCCAGCAGGAAGCGCTGGCCGGTGAGACAGTAACGGAACTCTCGCTCCGGTACACGGGCGACCACGTCCTGACAGCCCTGTCGAGGGCACTGGCTGTCGAGGATGGCGACGAGGAAGACGACGAGTTCCCGGAGCTGGTCGTTGAGGAACTGCACGCCGAGGGTGGCCCCGGTTCGACATACCTCGTCAAGACGGCTGATGTGGACGCCGAGACAGTTCGGGCGACTGCAGCGGAGCTCCCGTCGGTCACAGCGGCGACCGTCGTCACCGAAACGGAGACGACTGCGATCGTGTCGATTCGTGCCGAGACAGGGTCGATCAGGGGAGTTCTGGGCGGGTACGGCGAGATACTGCGCTCGATTACCGTCTGTGACGGCCGTCTGAATCTGACCGTGGAGTTCCCGTGCCGGACTGATCTCAGTGCCATCGTCGACGCCGTACAGGACCACTGGCCCGAGGTGACCATGTACGCCTGTACCGAGCGCCCCGTCGACGACGACCACCCGAGCGCGTTCAGCGGGCTAACGAAGAAACAGGAAAACGCACTCCGGGCGGCCTCGCTGTCGGGCTTTTTCGAGCGCCCACAGCAGGCCAGTGCCGAGGACGTGGCCGAGACGCTGGACTCCTCGGCCTCGACGTTCCTCCATCACCTGCGCAACGCCGAACGGACCGTCTTCGAGGACGCCTTTTCACACGACCTGAGACTCGACTGAGTCGACCCCGTGCGGTTGTGTTCACGTACTGGTTACCTCGTTGTCACTGTTGCGTATATATGCAAGCCATCTTTACACCGATATGCTGCGTAGTTGCCAGCAACGTGTCTTTGGTACCGTGTCTCTATGGGAGTCGTTCTGTGGTCACGAGCCTGGAGTGTCCTGACGGCCGACGGCAGCACCCATGGACGAGCGGTCGAGCGCGCCCGAGACGGACTGCGAGGCGGCCCCAGTTCGGGCGGTGGTCGGTGTGACTCGCACGGCCGGCAGACTGCTGGCGGTGTATCTCGTCGGCCTAGTCGGCCTGGCGATGCTGGTGACCGGCACTGGTGTCGTCGGCGTCGCATCGGCGGCGGGCAACACGGCTCCGGACTGTAGCACGGTGAGCTACAACGACGGTGACAGTGACGGGAAACTCGACGTCGACACCATCGACCGGCTCCAGTGTATCGAGAACGAGGGGGTGGGCAAAGAATACGAGCTCACGGACAATATCGACGCCAGCGGGACGAGTAACTGGAACGGCGGCGATGGGTTCGCCCCTATCGGCGACTCCGGAACGAAGTTCACGGGGACTTTCGACGGGAACGGACACACCATCACGGGCCTGTACGTCGACCGGTCAGGTAGTGACGATGTCGGCTTGTTCGGATATGCCGGGTCGGGGACAACCGTGGAGAACGTCGGTCTCGAGTCGGTCGATGTCACGGGAGCCAATTCAGTCGGTGCGCTTGTCGGAACGACGGAGGGAACGGTTCGAGAGTCACACGCGACCGGGCCAGTTAGCGGCGACGAGAACGTCGGCGGCCTGGTCGGTGAGAATCTTGATGGGAGGGTAACCCGCTCATACGCGACGGGAAATGTGATCGGCACAGGCAGAGCGGGCGGGCTGGTCGGGTGGACGCGAAACGGGGGTACAGTGGCAGAGTCGTACGCGACGGGGACAGTCGACGGCGACGTTGCCGGTTCTCTCGTCGGTGAAACTAACTTCCAGGTCAGCGTGCGAGACTCCTACGCTACGGGCTCGACGTCCGGCAACACCTACGAAGGCGGGCTGGCCGGATATAGCTACGAAACCGATTGGAGCGACTCCTACTGGGACAAGGGAACCACAAACCAAGGGAGTGCGTTTGGGTACAGTGGTAGTAATACTAGGACCAATCTGCAAGGATTTGGGTCGACCGGCGACAGCTCGCCCGCTCCGGAGATGCAGGGGTCCAGCGCCTCATCGAACATGGGTGGGTTCGACTTCACGAACACCTGGGAGACAGTCGAGAGCGGCGACGCCGATACCACCGGGGACGGCTACCCGATTTTGCAGTCAGTCGACCGCCAGGCCCAACTGGACGCCCAGAACGTCAACGCCTACGCCGGCGGTGACGGAAGCGATGGCGACCCGTACGAGATAGCGAACTGGCACCACCTCGACAACGTCCGCCAGAACCTCGGCGGGGACTTTGTCCTGACGGCGGACCTCAATTCGGGTACCGCGGGCTACAGTTCCGTGGCCAGTTCGTCGGCCAACAGCAACAACGGCTTCGAACCCATCGGTGACTCCAGTACGGGGTTCACAGGCACTTTCGACGGTGACGGCTACGAGGTGTCCGGACTCACAATCGACCGAGCCTCGACAAGTCAGGTAGGCGTGTTCGGCTACATCGGGAGCAGCGGCCTCGTCAGGGGCGTGATATTCACCAGCGTCACCATCACCGGGAGCGATCAGACGGGTGGAATCGTCGGCCGGAACGCTGGTGGAGACATCGTCGAGACGCGGGTGACTGGTTCGGTCAGTGGCGACAGATACACTGGCGGCGTCGTCGGCCTCTCCAGCGGCGTCGTCAGACGAACTGGGTCGACGGCGAATGTCTCCGGCTCAGGGAATCAGGCAGGTGGACTCGTCGGCGAAAACCGAAACTTGATCGAGCAGTCCTACGCGAAGGGTAGTGTCAGTGGTTCGTTCGATGTCGGTGGCCTCGTCGGGAAGAACGACAACGGCGCCAACGTGAAGAACTCGTTCGCGACCGGTAGCGTCTCGGGAACCTCCACACTCGGTGGACTCGTCGGGAACAACGCCGGCTCAGTATCCAACTCCTACTGGGACGCAGACGTGAACGGAAACGGGCAAGACAGTGACAGCACAGGGTCCTTCGACGCCACCAGCCTCATTACTACCCAGATGCAGCGGTTCGCCCCACAAGTCAATATGGGCAATCTCGACTTCGACTCGGTCTGGGTCGTCACCACCGACTACCCGCGACTCGCTTGGGAAGGAGCGACGGCGCTCACCGTCGACAGCGTCGAGGCTACCAGCCCGACCGTCGCCGAGGATGGGTCGGGTACGATCACTGTGACTGCCAAGGAGAGCGGAACTGACGCCGGCGAGGGTGTCACCATCGAAATCGTCGACGACGACGGCCTGGACGGCTTCGCCACGAGTGACACGAGGGTCACCGACACCGACGGGGAGGCGACATTCACCTTCGACGAACCCGACGACGGCACCTACACCCCCGAGTTCGCGTGGGCCGATGATACGACCGTCTCGGCGGAGCCGACCGTCACCGTCCAGAACGCGCCCGAAGTCACCGCTATCGACCGGTCGAGTGGCGAATCGAACCCCACCAACGCCGACAGCGTCGAGTTCGTCGTGCGCTTCTCCGAGGGCGTCAGCGGCGTCGACACGGGCGATTTCACCGCGACGGGGGTCAGCGGTGACGCGAGCGGAGATGTGTCGCAGGTCACCAGTGTGGCTGTGAACGCGGTCACGGTCACGGTCGGTTCGATTTCGGGCGACGGTGACATCCGGCTCGATCTGGACGACGACGACGGCATCACCAACGGCAACGGCGTGCCGCTGGGCGGTGACGGCACCAGCGGGACTGCCGACGGCAGTTACGCCAGCGGCGAGACGTTCACCGTCGACAACACCGACCCCGGATTCAGTGCTGGCACCAGCAACAGCGTGTCGGTCGACGAGGAAAGCACAGCGAGCGATTTCCTCGACGTGGATGCCGGTGACGACGGTCCACCGGGCACGGAAGTCTCGGCGTACACGCTGTCCAGTGCTGCCAGCAGTGATGCCAGTGTTTTCAGCATCGACAGCAGCACTGGGAAGCTATCCCTCGATAGCGCACTGGACCACGAGAGTCCCGCAGACGACGACGGCAACAACGACTACGAACTCACCGTCACCGCGACCGACGACGTTGGCAACACGAACACCCAGACCGTTACTGTCGGCGTGACCGACGTGGACGAGCCACCGACCGCACCCGACGACAGTTCACAGAGCACCGACGAGGACACCACCGTCTCGGTCGCCGACGGCGACAGCGCCGACCTGCTGGTGCTGGCGAGCGACCCCGACGCCGGCGACACGCTGTCGCTCGACACCGTCGACGGAAGCAGTTTCAGCGACGGAAATCCCGTCACGCTCGACTCCGGTGCGACCGTCACGGTCGAGAGCGACGGAGGTTGGACCTACGACCCGAACGGCCAGTACGAGTCACTCGCAAGCGGCGATTCCACGACGGATACGTTCACCTACACGGTCGCGGACAGCGACGACGACACCGCGCAGGGAACGGTCACTGTCAGCATCACTGGCGTCAACGACGACCCCACGGACATCAGCCTGACCAGCACTAGCGTCGACCAGTCCGATGGCACCGACGCGGTAGTCGGGAGTCTCTCGGCCACGGACGTCGACGACAGCAGCCACACGTTCTCGCTGGTCGGCGGGACCGGGGACGCCGACAACGACGAGTTCAACATTGGCGGCGGCGACCTGCGCGCGGACGACGCCGGGTCGCTCACCGAGGGTGACTACGACGTTCGCCTCGAAGCCGACGACGGCAGCGGGGGAACATACCAGAAAGCAGTCACCGTCAGCGTCACCGACGGCATCGCACCGACCATCGCGTCGAGCACGCCGGCTGACGACGCAACTGGCGTCAGCGAGGGCGACGACATCACGATCACGTTCAGTGAGGACATCGCCTTCGGGTCTGGGAGTGTCACACTCCGAGAGGACGACGGCGGCTTCGGTGACCGGGAGGCCTTCGACGTGAGCAGCGACACTGGCAGCGGTGACGGAACGGTCTCGATTTCCGGACGCACGCTGACGATCACTCCCACGAGCAACTTCGCGTCAGACACGGAATACGCCGTCCGGATTGATGCAGGTGCACTCACTGACACCGCCTCGTCTCCGAACGACTTCGGCGGCATCAGCGACGACACCACCCTGAGCTTCACGACTACTGACTCGACACCGCCGACCGCAAGCGCTGGGCCGGACACGACCATCGACGAAGGACAGTCAGTGAGTTTCGATGGGACTGGCTCGATGGACAACGTCGGCATCGTCAGCTACGACTGGGACTTTGACGACGACGGGACGACCGCGACCGGGCAGACGACGAGTCACACCTTCGACAGCCCAGGTACCTACACCGTCGAGCTGACCGTCACAGACGCCGCAGGCAATACCGACACGGACACTGTCGAAGTCACCGTTGAATCGGCTAGCAGCGATGGTGGCAGTAGTAGTGGGAGTAGCGGCTCCACCGACACTGGCGGCGATCAGTCTACTGCCGACGATTCCAGCATTGGGACCGAGACCGTCGTCAGCGGCACCCAGTCTAGCGACGCTAGCGTCTCGTTCACCGTTAATGCTTCCGACGATGACGGCCCAATCACGCTCGACCTCAGCGAGACCGACGCCGACGGGACCGATGGCGAGGACGAGAGTGGCGGGAACGACGACAGCGAAGGCGAGGGTGAGAATACAGTCTCCGTCGACAGTCTGTCGATCACCCCGACAGAGAGCGGATCCCGCGAGTTCGATATCTCGGTGCGCGAGTGGGACGCCGACATCGATACCAGCGAGCGCGCGACAGAGTCCGACGACACTGGGACGGACACAACAGACGTGTCCGATCCGCAGGGAGCAACCGACGGCGACCGCGCCCACACGGATCCACGGACATTTTTGATCGAGACCGGCTTGTCCCCGCTGGGCTACGTCGAAGTGACCCACACCAACCCCGACTCGGACATCGACAGCGTCACGTTCCGCTTCCGAATCCGGAAAGATGCCCTGAACGAGAGCGATGTCGACCCGAGTGGTGTGGCGCTCTATCGCAACGGAACAGACGGGTGGACGCGCCTCCCGACCGACGAAGTCGGTGAGAACTCCACCCACTATGTCTTCGAGGGGACATCGCCCGGGCTGTCGCTGTTCACAATCGCCTCGGCGCAGCCAGCGTTCGAGGTCATGCGTGCCAGCAGCCGGTCGGAGACGCTCACCGCCTCCGAGGCAGTCACTGTCAACGCGACCGTCCGCAACCTCGGCGGTGCGGCTGGGACTTACACGGCCGAGTTACGAGCTAACGGGACAGTCGTCGCCACTAGCGATGTCGACCTCGCTTCGAATTCATCGCGGACTGTATCGCTCTCGTTCACGCCATCGGACCCCGGCGAGTACACGCTGACGGTCGGCACTGTGTCTGCCGGGGCCGTCTCGGTCCAGTCGGACGAGACGCCGGCTGAGTCGACATCAGCAGACCAGACGCTAACCGAGCCAACACCAGCAGAGCAGGAGACCACACAACAGGCCACCGTCGCCACAGACAACTCAAGCCAGACAGCAAGTGCCAACGGAACAAGGGAGACGACGACCGACGCGAGTGGCCCTGGATTCGGCGTTCTTGTGCTGATCGGTGCGTTCCTGATCGTGATCGTCTTCTTCCGGCGGCGGTCGTAACTTGAGTCCATGATAAGACCTGCTGTCGAACCAGGGCTTCTGGCGACCCGCCAACGAGGGTGGTATCGACGTGGCGACACGGCGGACGCTCCTGCGACGGTCACGGCAGACACAGACGGGGAGGCCGACATCGTCACCAATCTGGCGCGGTGTGGACTGTCTTCGGTCTAGTCAGTGTCGCTTAACCACGAGAGGCGATCGGGGAGGATAACAGTCCACCTCTGGTCTGTATCACCACAAACTGAGTCTTGAGTGTGGTGAATCTAGTATCTCGTAGTGCCACCAACTCGTGACTCTCGACGCGCTGTCTATCGACGAGTTGCACAGCGTCCCCATATCGACTGGCCAGCGTACGATTCGACACCGCTGTACGATCGAACGTCGCTCGCTGGACTGGAATCCGATATCCGGACAGTGTCGGAGATGTGGTTCGACCACGAGAGCCACGACTCGGTCGAGGAGTTCGTCTGTGCACTCCCCTTAGCCTACTTCCGGTTCAGTGCCCACGACTGGTATGAGGGGTCGACACGCTACCAGATGGCCACTCTCTTCCGGGTGTTCGTACTGAAAGAACTCTACGGGTGGGAGCACGAAACCGCACTCGTTGGCTACCTCAGGAACCGCCCTGAACTCCGCGAGCAACTGGGTTTCGAAGCGATCCCGGACCAGTCGACACTGTGGCGAAGCTGGCACGAGCGGTTCACCACTGACCTCCGAGAGACAGTGGAGACAGCTGCTCGAACGATCCTCATCAAAGCCCAGAATGCAGGTGTCGGGGTTCCGCGTGAACCGACACGAAAGCTCCGATACCACGGGAACGAGTCTGGTGAGTCAGACCCGAATGATCAAACTACGTTGGAGCAGGCAGAGAAGATCAACGGACACGTCAGCCGCATCGTGTTCCCGGCGTTTTCGCTGGAACGTGGGGACGGCTGTGAGATCCACGAGAACGCCTACTGGGACTTACAGACATATCTCGGACTTCGCGACCGGCTGGCTGCGAACGAAGGGGCTCGTAGTTTCCTCTACGAATCGACTCGGGATCGGACGCCGCTGGGGCACGCCCATCGCGAGCACATCCGCGACCTCTCGGTTGACCAAGTGCAAGAGATGTACCGGCAGGCCATCACTCGGCTCCTGAGCGAAGTTGCGGAGACAGAGCAGTTCTTTCGAGCCGGAATCGTCGCGATCGACATCACCGAGGACGACCCCTTTACCGGTGACCGCACCGGCCGCGAGGACGAGATCATTGGCACGAAAGAGAACACCGACGAGTACGCCTACCAGTGGGCCACCGTCCAGTTAGTCGGGAACGCCATTCCGGTTGTACTGGACGCACGGCCAGTTCGAAAGGGGGAGTCACGCTTGGAAATCGTCAAGGACCTCTTGGATTCTGCTGAGGAGATGGTACACGTCGATAACGTGCTGATGGATCGGGAGTTCGACAGTCAGCACGTCCTAGAGATGCTCAGCCAGCGTGGCTTGTCGTATGTCGTGCCCAAGCGGATGCAGACCAGCGAGAAAGCCCAGGCGAAGCGATTGCTCCAGCGGGACCAGGATCGGTACGAGACTGACCGCAAACTACATCTCGGGAAGAATGAGTGGCACGAGACGACGCTAATCTATCGTCGAAAAGAAGACTCAGAGCACGACGACCATCGACAATATTCGGTGTTCATGACGAATTGCGGGAGTGGTCACCTCACGGAGTACGGCTATCGCTGGGAGATCGAGAGTGGGTACAGGTCGATCAAACGGTTCATGGCGGCGACGACGTCGAAGGATTTTGGGCTTCGCTTCTTTTACTTCGCGTTTGCGTGTCTGCTGTACTCGATCTGGCGCGCTGTTGATTTGCTGGTACAGGTCGAGTTGACCGGTGAGTATGAACATTCGCCGATCGTAACGGCCGACAACACGCTTACGCTGTTGAAGAAGGAAACCGGCATCGGATAGCGAAGATATCTAACCGTGGTAGCGCGATGTCTGAGTGGCTACACTACCCGCGGTCTCGGAAACATCCCGGATGAGTTGACTATCCAACTATAACGTCCGGCCAGAAAGCGATCTGAATCAGTTTCTGGTCATCGATTCGGCCGAAACCACGCATCACAGCCCCGCTAATCCCGCTGTAGTCTCAACTTCCAGACACCACCCAGAGATATAGCGGTAATAGGTTTGGACGGTGTTCTGCTTGAGGCCACGGTCACCAGCGAGATGCCGGGCGTACTCGCGGAAGATACGTTCGTCGAGATCGTCGAAGGTCGGCTCGCGGTCGACGTCGTCGGGGACGATCCCGGTCCGGTCGTCGTCGCCTCGGTCGCCGGCGGCCCACTCGGCGAACCGCTCAAGCTCGCGGGCTGCGTTGCGTCGATAATTCCCGCCGTCGCCACCACGGCCTTTCCCTTTGTCCTGGAGGTAGCGCTCGAAGCTGTCGTCGAGCGGCGTCGAAAGCGCTCGATCAGGCATCCACCGGCCCTCCACCGTCCTGCGGGCCCGGTCTCGGTGCCTCTACCCTGGGGGAAACGCCGTCGTGAGGCGGTTGCAGCATTCGTGCTTCACCGACGGCGGCGGGGTACTTCAAAGTGGTCGTGATTACGAGCATAATCAGGACCACATTCTGTATTCGACCCATCGGGAGAATTCGAGGAACTGAAGTCTCTTAGCGCCGGAATTCCGCACTACAGGATAATGTATATCGTATATCGCTATACAAAATCTCGGTCCTCTTTCTGCGCGAGGTCATTCGTCTCCGAGTTCCGAAAGCCGAGCCTGAATTTCCTCAGAATCCGCATCAGAGAGCGCCTCGATACCGAACTGGACGAGTAGCGGGTAGAAGTGGCGGTTCTTCTTGAACTCGTCCTGGCCCGCCTTGCGGAGCTTCAGCTGGGACTCGAGGTAAGTGTCCTCCATCTCGTCGAGGACATCGTCGGGAATGTAGATCGTCCGCCCATTCCACTCGTCCTTGATGTTCGTCTTCGTTTTGCTCGTTTCGTTCGTTTCACTCGTTGAAGTCGATTCGGTCGTTCCGGTCGATGAACTGGTTTCCACCGTTTCACTCACCTCGCTCGTTTCGCTGGAATCAGCCTCGGGGTCCTCCTCTTCGTAGTTGCCCTCGATGCCGGAAGCATCACCCCAGCCGTCGGTCATGCTTCCACCTCCTCAGGCGCAGTCTTCTCAAACGTCTCGTCGAACAGGTCCGCGATCTCGTTGAACAAATCGCGTGCATCCTCGACGCGCTGGTTCTCCTTGCCGAAGCCGAAGACGGACACACCCTCGCCAATCGACTGAGAGAGGTCGGTCCGCTTCGGGATCTCGAACACCGGGAGGGAGTACGCCGACTTGATCTCCTCGATGGTGTTGCGGTGCTCGGCGTTCTGCTCGACACGGTTACAGACGATAGCGAGCCGATTGATGTCTCCGTACGCCTGTTCGAGGGAACTCAGCTGCTTCGCGAAAATCTGGAGGCTGTTGGCGTTGAGCTTCTCGGGAATGACGGGGATGACGACGTTGCCGGTCGCGACCAGGGCGTTGTCGGTGAGGACGTTCAGGGATGGCGGCGTGTCGACAATGATGTAGTCGTAGTCCTTGTCGAGCTCGTCGAGAGTCATCTCCAACCGCTCGCGACTCTTCGGCGCCTCAAGCAGCGTCTGGATGTTCTTGTTGTTCGCGAGTTTCTCGCTGGCGGGAAGGATGTCGAATTCCTCGTGCTCGACGATGATGTCGTTCACCGACTCCATCTGGTCGAAGTCGAGGACGTCGAACAGCGTCGTACGGTCGGTATCGTAGTACAGATCGTTGTAGCCAAGCGAGCAGGTGAGCCCTCCGTGGTAGTCGATGTCGACCAGGAGGACGTCGTGGCCTCGGGCAGCGAGTGCGCCGCCAGTATGAATGACGTCGGTTGTCTTCCCCGCGCCTCCCTTCTGATTCGCCACCGTGATTCGTGCGGTGTTGGTGTCGGTCATTATCTTCGTTTCTCTCGTTGTGTTCGTTTCGTTCGTTTTTCTCGTTTAGTTCGGTGCGTTCGGTGAGGGTGTTTCACTCGGTGAGAGGATTACTACGATGTTAAAACCAACTGTTCGTTCCGCTCATTGAGATAAACACACTCGTTGCCATCAACTAATTCGTTCTATTCGTTACGTTCGTTTTACTCGTTCTGCTCATTTTGTTCGTTGAGTAACAGGGATTTTTCGAATCGTTCGGCCACCCCACAGGATTCGAGCGACACCCGCGAGGAAATCAGGACGGGGTGCCAAAGACCGGCCTCTGTCCTTCCCTCGACATCGACTATGTCAGGTGTATCCGGTCATTCCAGCACCATCGAGTACATGAGCAATAACTACGCCCAGTTCCAGTCACCGCTGGCGAGGCTTAAACGGATAGACGACGACTTTAGCTTTAGTGAGAGGAGATTAGAAGTCTAAAGAGAATTCCCCACTATCATCGGAGGGAAAGAGGAGATCAAATGCAGGATGCTTGTAAAGAATCTCGCGGCACTCACGGCATCGTGTGAATAGGGATTGCTCAGCATCCCAAAAATCAGAACGCATTACGATAGCAGAATCACGTGATCCGAAATGCCCGCCAGATACTGAAAAATGGTTGAACTCAAGCCCTCCACACTCCGGACAGGGATCAGTCATACTTTCCCAGTCATCCCGCTTAACGCC